>NZ_BAABDO010000115.1:0-21401 GCF_039539665.1 Actinomadura keratinilytica | reverse complement strand
ACGCGGGCAAGGCGCTGCGCCCGGCGCTGGCGCTGCTGTCGGCCCGCGCCGCCGGCGCGGCGCCCGAGGCGGCCCTGCCCGGCGCCGTCGCGGTCGAGCTGGTGCACGCCTTCTCGCTGCTGCACGACGACATCATGGACGGCGACCGCACCCGCCGGCACCGGCCCGCCGCCTGGACGGTGTTCGGCCCGGCCGCCGCCATCCTCGGCGGCGACGCGCTGATGACCGTCGCGGTCGAGCTGCTGCTGGACGAGGACGTCCCGGCGGCGCAGCGGGCGGCGCGCGTGCTCACCGCGGCCACCCGGCGGCTCATCGCCGGGCAGGCCCGCGACCTGGACTTCGAGTCCCGCTCCGACGTCTCGCTGCCGGAGTGCCTGGCCATGGCGGCCGACAAGACCGGCGCGCTGCTGGCCTGCTCCTGCGCGATCGGCGCCACGCTCGCCGGGGCGCCGCCGGCGCTGGTCGACGCGCTCGACGGGTTCGGCGCCGAGCTGGGCGTGGCGTTCCAGCTCGTGGACGACCTGCTCGGCATCTGGGGCAGCCCGGACACCACCGGCAAGCCCGTCCTGTCGGACCTGCGGGCCCGCAAGAAGTCCCTGCCCGTGGTGGCCGCGCTGGCCGCCGGGACCGCCGAGTCGCGGCGGCTCGCCGAGCTGTACGCGCGTCCGGCGCCGCGGCCCGAGGACGAGCTGCGCGAGACGGCCCGGCTGATCGAGGCGGCGGGCGGCCGCGCCTGGGCCGAGGCGCAGGCCGCGCAGCGCCTGGAGCGGGCCGAGGCGCGGCTGGCACGGGTGCGGATGGACGACGCCGTCCGCGCCGAACTGCGCGACCTCGCCCGCTTCGTCACCGCCCGCGACCACTGACCGACCACTCGGGAGCACCCGGAACGGATGGCGACATGACCCCGACCCAAGCGACCACGACCGGCACGACCGGCACGACGCACACCGGCACGACGGCGGCCCGCACGGCCGCGCCGCGCACCGAAGAGGTGGCGGCCGCCCTGCACCGGGCCCGCGACCACCTGCTCGCCCTGCAGTCGCCCGAAGGCTGGTGGAAGGGCGAGCTGCAGACCAACGTCACCATGGACGCCGAAGACCTGCTGCTGCGCGAGTTCCTCGGCGTCCGGACCGCCGGCGACACCGCCGAGGCGGCCCGCTGGATCCGCTCCCAGCAGCGCGCCGACGGCACATGGGCCAACTTCCACGACGGCCCGCCCGACCTGTCCACCACGATCGAGGCGTACGTGGCGCTGCGGCTGGCCGGGGACCCGGCGGAGGCCGACCACATGCGCCGCGCCGCCGCCTACGTGCGCGACGCCGGCGGCATCGAGGCGAGCCGGGTGTTCACCCGCATCTGGCTGGCGCTGTTCGGGCAGTGGCCCTGGGACGAGCTGCCGGTCATGCCGCCGGAGATGGTGTTCCTGCCGTCGTGGTTCCCGCTGAACGTCTACGACTGGGCGTGCTGGGCGCGGCAGACGATCGTCCCGCTGACCGTCGTGGGCGCGCTGCGGCCCGTCCGGCCGCTGCCGTTCGACCTGTCCGAGCTGCGCACCGGCCGCCGAGCGCGCCGCCCCCGGGACGCCTGGGGGCACGCCTTCGACGCCCTGGACCGGGCGCTGCACGTCTACCAGAGGCGGCCGGTGCGGGCCCTGCGCACCGCCGCGCTGCGCCGCGCCGCCGAGTGGATCATCGCCCGCCAGGAGGCCGACGGGTCGTGGGGCGGCATCCAGCCGCCGTGGGTGTACTCGCTGATGGCGCTGCACCTGCTCGGCTACGACCTGAAGCACCCCGTCATGCGGCGCGGCCTGGACGGGCTCGACCGGTTCACCATCCGCGACGGCAAGGGCCGCCGCCTGGAAGCCTGCCAGTCCCCGGTGTGGGACACGGTGCTGGCCGTCACCGCGTTGGCCGACGCGGGCCTGCCCGCCGACCACCCCGCGCTGCTGCGCGCCGCCGCCTGGGTGCTGGACGAGGAGGTCAAAGGGCCGGGGGACTGGTCGGTGCGGCGGCCCTTCCTGCCGCCCGGCGGCTGGGCCTTCGAGTTCGACAACGACGTCTACCCCGACACCGACGACACCGCCGAGGCGATCCTGGCGCTGCGCCGCACCGCCCACCCCGACGCCGCGCCGGCGATCAGACGGGCCGTGCGCTGGCTGACCGGCATGGCCTCGCGCGGCGGCGGCTACGGCGCCTTCGACGCCGATAACACCCGCACCCTGTGCACCCGCCTGCCGTTCTGCGACTTCGGCGCGGTGATCGACCCGCCGTCGGCCGACGTGACCGCGCACGTGGTCGAGGCGCTGTGCGGGGAGGGCCTGGCCGGGTCGCGGGTGGTGCGGCGGGCGGTGGTGTGGCTGCTCAACGCCCAGGAACCGGACGGCTCCTGGTTCGGACGCTGGGGCGCCAACCACGTCTACGGGACCGGCAGCGTGGTGCCCGCGCTCGTCGCCGCCGGGGTCCGCCGCGACAAACCGCCGATCCGCCGCGCGGTCGCCTGGCTGGAGGCGCACCAGAACCCCGACGGCGGGTGGGGCGAGGACCTGCGCTCCTACGACGACCCCGGGTGGATCGGCCGGGGCGTGTCCACCCCGTCCCAGACGGCCTGGGCCCTGATCGCCCTGCTGGCCGCCGGTGAGCGCTCCGCCGCCGTGGACCGCGGGGTCGGCTGGCTCGTCCGGCACCAGCGCGACGACGGCTCCTGGGACGAGGACCACTACACCGGCACCGGCTTCCCCGGCGACTTCTACATCAACTACCACCTGTACCGGCTGGTGTTCCCGGTGAGCGCCCTGGGCCGCTACCTGAAGGAGGCGAGGCCGTGACCTCCCGCGAGGACAAGGCGCGGCTCGTGGTGTGCGCGGCCCTCGGGATCGAGGCGCGCGCCGTCGGGCATCCCGGCCTGCACGTCGTCACGGTCGGCGCCGGACCGCACCGCGCGTACCGGGCCGCCGCGCGGCTGCCGGACTTCGACGCGCTCGCCGTGACCGGGTTCGCCGGGGCGCTGGACCCGCGGATCCGGCCCGGCAGCCTGGTCGTCGCCACGGAGATCCGCGGTCCGGACGGCGCCGTCCCCTGCCCGTCGGCGGAACTGCTCGCCGGCCTGCTGGAACGCGTCGGCGCGCCCGTGCACTGCGGCCCGCTGCTGACCAGCGACCACGTCGTGCTCGGCCGCGGCGAACGCGCCGCGCTCGCCGCCACCGGGGCGCTGGCGGTGGACATGGAGTCCGCCCCGCTGGCCGCCGCGGCGGCGGGACGCCCGTACGCCGTCGTCCGCGCGATCGTGGACACCCCCGACCGTCCGCTGCTGAGCCCCGCCACCCTCACCGGCGGGCTGGCCGCGCTGCGCCGGCTGCGCACGGTCGGCCCGGCGCTGGCGCGCTGGGGCGCCGCCGTCGGCCCGCGCCGCGTCCTGCTCGCCTCGCCGCGGTCGTTCTGCGCGGGCGTGGAACGCGCCATCGAGATCGTGGAGCGCGCGCTGGCCGAGCACGGCCCGCCGGTGTACGTGCGCAAGCAGATCGTCCACAACGTGCACGTGGTGGCGGACCTGCGGCGGCGCGGCGCGGTCTTCGTCGACGACCTGGCCGAGGTGCCCGCCGGAGCCGTCGTGGTCTTCTCCGCGCACGGGGTGGCGCCCGAGGTGCGCGCCGAGGCGGACCGCGCCGGGCTGCGGGTCATCGACGCGACCTGCCCGCTGGTGGCCAAGGTGCACGCCGAGGCGCGGCGGTCGGCCGCCCGCGGCGACCTGGTGGCCCACATCGGCCACGCCGGGCACGAGGAGGTCGAGGGCACCCTCGGCGAGGCGCCGGGCGCGTCCGTGCTGGTCGAGACGGCCGAGGATGTGGCGCGGCTGCCCGCCGACCGGCCGGTGTCCTACCTCATGCAGACCACGCTGGCGGTGGAGGAGGCCGAGGAGATCGCCCGCGCCATCACCCGCCGCTTCCCCGACGCCCGCGGGCCGCGCACCGACGACATCTGCTACGCCACGTCCAACCGGCAGCGCGCCGTCCACGCCGTCGCCCGCGACGCCGACCTGCTGCTGGTGGTCGGGTCGCAGAACTCCTCCAACTCCCGCCGCCTGGTCGAGGTGGCCGAGCGCGGCGGGACCCCGGCGCTGCTCGTCGACGGGCCCGCCGACGTCCCGGTGGACCGGCTCGCCGCCGCCCGCGTCGTCGGCGTCACCGCGGGCGCCTCGGCGCCGCCGGCGATGGTCGGCGCGGTCGTCGACGCCCTGCGCGGCCTGGGCCCGGTCGAGGTGGAGGAGCACGCGGTGGCCGTGGAGACCACCGAGTTCACCCTGCCCAAGGAGGTGCGGTCCTGATGGGCATGCCGCTCCGCCAGAGCCTGCGCATCGGCGCGCACATCCTGCGCAACAGGATCCGCGGCCGGGACAGGTTCCCGCTGCTGCTGGAACTGGAGCCGCTGTTCGCCTGCAACCTGTCCTGCGCCGGATGCGGGAAGATCCAGCATCCGGCCGACGTGCTGAAACGGCGCATGCCCGTCGAGCAGGCCGTCGCCGCCGTCCGCGAGTGCGGCGCGCCCATGGTGTCCATCGCCGGCGGCGAGCCGCTGATGCACCCGCAGATCGGCGAGCTGGTCGAGCAGCTGGTGCGGATGCGCAGGTACGTGTTCCTGTGCACCAACGCGCTGCTGATCCCCAGGAAGATCGACCAGTTCCGGCCGTCGCCCTACTTCGCGTGGGCCGTGCACATCGACGGGCTGCGCGACCGCCACGACGCGTCGGTCTGCAAGGACGGCGTGTTCGACCAGGCGGTCGCCGCCGTCCGCGAATGCCGCCGCCGGGGGTTCCGCGTCACCACCAACACCACGTTCTTCAACACCGACACCCCGCGCACCGTCATCGAGGTGCTCGACTACCTCAACGACGAACTCGGCGTCGACCAGATGATGATTTCGCCGGGCTACGCCTACGAGAAGGCGCCCGACCAGGACCACTTCCTCGGCGTCCGGGAGACCCGGGAGCTGTTCCGCAAGGCGTTCGCCGGCGGCAACCGCAGACGGTGGCGGCTCAACCACTCGCCCCTGTTCCTCGACTTCCTGGAGGGCAAGGTCGATTTCCCGTGCACCGCGTGGGCGATCCCGTCGTACTCGCTGTTCGGCTGGCAGCGCCCTTGCTACCTGATGGCGGACGGCTACGCCCAGACCTACCGGGAGCTGCTGGAGGACACCGACTGGGACTCCTACGGCCGGGGCCGCGACCCGCGCTGCGCCAACTGCATGGCCCACTGCGGCTACGAACCCACCGCCGTCTTCACGACCCTGTCGTCGGTGAAGCAGTCCCTGCGGGCCCTGCGCTCCGCCTAGGGGCGCCTCAGTCGGCCGTCCGTCCCGTGGACGGCGTGCAGCGAGACGACCCGGCAGCCCATCGCCGCCACGGCGTCGAGCACCGCGCCGCGCGCCTGTTCGCTGTCCTCGGGCGGGCCGCCTACTGGATTCCGGCGTCCTTGCACTTGGCAGCGTAGGCGCCCTTGCAGAGGTCTTCCTTCTTGACGAACCCGTCGTCCACGACGCGCTTGACGTTGTCCTTGTCGACGCCGATCGGGGTCAGCAGCACCGAGGGCACCTGCCGCTTGCCCTGCGGGTCGTCCACCGTGCCGTTGGTCTCGGCCTTCTCGCCCTTGATCAGCGCGACCGCCAGCTTGGCCGCCGCCTCCGCCTCCTGCTTGACCGGCTTGTAGACCGTCATGCACTGGTTGCCGTCGAGGATGTTCTGCAGCCCCTCCAGGGTGCCGTCCTGGCCGGTCACCGGCACCTTCCCGGCGGCGCGGTTCTTCTTCAGGATCGAGATGGCCGCGTTGCCCAGCCCGTCGTTGGCGGCCAGCACGCCGTCGATCTTGCCCTTCTGCTGCGTCCACATCTGCTCGAAGATGGTCGCGGCCTGCTGGGGGTCCCAATCCGGCACCGCCTGCTCGGCGACCTTGGTGTAGGTGGGGACCTTGTCGAGCACGCCGTGCGCGCCCTGCGCGAACAGCGTCGCGTTGTTGTCGGTCGGCGCGCCGTTCAGGTAGACGATGTCGGCGTCCTTGTCGCCCAGGCACTTCTGCAGGCCCTTGCCCATTTCCTCGCCGACCTTGACGTTGTCGAACGAGACGTAGTAGTCGGCGACGCCGCCCAGGGTGAGCCGGTCGTAGTCGATCGTCTTGACGCCCTGCTGCTGCGCCTTGCGCTGCACCGCCGCGGCCGAATTGGAGTCCAGCCCGCTCACCGCCAGGACCGTCACCCCACCGGTGATCATCTGGTCGGCGATGGTCTGGAACCGCTGGGTGTCGCCCTCGGCGTTCTGGATGTCGTACTCCACGCCGGCCGCCTTGAACGCCTGCTCCAGATAGGGGCGGTCGAAGTTCTCCCAGCGGACCGAGGACGTGGTGTCGGGCAGGATCACGCCCACCTTGCCCCGGGCGGCGCCGGAACCGCCCTCGCCGCCACCGGAGTCGCCCCCGCACGCGGTGAGGACCAGCGCCGCGGCCGCCGACACGGCGGTGACGCCGACGACCCCTTTGCCGGAAAACCGCCTGCGGACAACCGTGCCGCTTTTGCCCAGCGCGGACGCTCGTGTGCGCACGCCAACTCCAAAGGGGGTGGGAAGCCGGGCCCGTCCGCCCGGCCGTTGACTTTGCTGAACTGTAGAAATCGCAATTAATCAGCGTCAAGGACGAAACGGGCCGGATGCGGCCATAGTTAATACGAAGTCAGGAGAAAGTGGTTAAGGTGCGGTCATGGTCGACTCGCCGGGCTCCCTGGCCTCACTGCGGTCGCGCAACCGGCTGCTGGTGCTGGAGACCGTGCGGCGGCACGGCCGGATCAGCCGGGTCGGCATCGCCCGCGCGACCGGCCTGTCCCGCACCACCGTCTCCAGCCTCGTCGCCGACCTGCTGGCCGAGGGCGTGCTGAGCGAGGCGGCCGCGTCCGGCCCGCCCGCCGCCTCGCGGGGCGGCCGTCCCGCCACCCCGCTGTCGCTCAACCCCGAGGGCGGCGGCGTGCTCGGCGTCCACCTGCGGCACACCGACATCCGCGTGCTGCTGGCCGACCTGTCCGGCGGCGTCCTCGGCGAGCGCCACCGCGGGCTCGACGTCGACCGGCAGCCCGGCCGGGCGCTGGACTTCGTCGCCGAGACCGCCCTCGACCTGGTCGCCACCGAGGGCCGGGGCCTGGGCCGCGTGTTCGGCATGGGCGTGGCGGTGTCGGCGCCCGTCCGGTCGCGGTCGCCCGCGCCGAGCACCCCGTCCATGCTGGCCGCCTGGACCGACGTGGACATCGCCGCCCGGCTGCGGGACCGCGTCGGCGTCCCGGTGCACGTCGGCAACGACGCGAACCTGGGCGCCCTGGCCGAGTGGACGTTCGGGGCGGCGCGCGGCGTGCCCGACATGATCTACGTGATGCTGGCCGACGGCGTCGGCGCCGGGCTGATCCTGGACGGGCGGCTCTACGAGGGCGCCACCGGCACGGCGGGCGAACTCGGCCACGTCCCCGTGGTCGACGGCGGATACGTGTGCCGCTGCGGGAACCGCGGCTGCCTGGAGACGGTCGTCGGGGCCCGCGCGCTGACCTCGGCGTTCTCCCACATCCGCGGGCCGGACACCACCATCGCCGACGTGGTGGCGCTGCTGGCCGCCGGGGATCCGGGGGCGCGGCGGGTGGTGTCCGACGCGGGCCGCATGATCGGCCAGGCGCTGGCGGGCGTCTGCGCGGTGCTCGAACCCCGCCTCGTGGTGATCGGCGGGGAGGTCGCGGCGGTCGGCCGGCTGCTGCTGGACGGCGTCCGCGACGAGCTGGCCCACCGGCTGCCCCCGGCGCTCGGGCACGCGGTCGCCGTGGCCGCCGGCAGCCTCGGCGACCGCGCCGAGGCGTTCGGCGCCACCGTCCTGGCCACCCAGCAGACCTCCGCCCACCTGCTGAAACCTTGACCCGCCCGGCGCGGCCGCCAGGTGCGCGGGCCGCCGGGGCGGGAAGGGGAGCCGTGGGGACCGCGGCGGACGGGGCGGTCCACGCGGACAGGGGGTGAGGTCGCGATGAGCGTCTCGATCATGCTGTTCACCCGCGACCTGCGGGTGCGGGACAACCCCGCGCTGGCGGCGGCGTGCCGGGCCGAGCGGGTGGTGCCGCTGTTCGTGTTCGACGACGCCATCCTGGGCGGCCGGTTCGCCGCGCCCAACCGGGTCCGGTTCCTCCTCGACGCCCTCGACGACCTGCGCGGCTCGCTGCGCGGCCGCGGCGGCGACCTGGTGGTGCGCCGCGGCGACCCCGTCGCGCACGTCGCCCGGATCGCCGCCGAGACCGGCGCCCGCGCGGTGACGCTCGCCGACGAGCGGTCGGCGTTCGCGGCGCGGCGGCTGGCGGCGCTGCGGGAACTGCCCCTGGAGGTGTCGGTGCACCCGGGCATCACGGTGGTGCCGCCGGGCGCGTTGACCCCCTCCGGCGGCGACCACTACCACGTGTTCAGCCCGTACTGGCGGGCCTGGGAGGCGGCCCGGTGGCGCCCGGTCGCCGACCCGCCTGCGAGCATCCGGCTGCCCGACCGCGTCGAGCCCGGGCCGCTGCCGGACCTGCGCGACCTGACCACCGGGCCGCTGTCGCCCCGCCTGCCGCGGGGAGGCGAGCACGCGGGACGCGAACGCATGGCGGCATGGCTGCGCGGCGACGCCGCCGCCTACGAGCAGGCCCAGGACGACCTGGCCGCCGACCGCACCTCGCGGCTCAGCCCGTACCTGAAGTTCGGGTGCGTCTCACCCCTGGAGCTGGCCGAGGCCACCGGCGGGGCCTACCGGCGGCAGCTCGCCTGGCGCGACTTCCACCACCAGGTGGCCGCGGCCTTCCCGGACCTGCCCCGCCGCGACTACCGCCCCCGCGCACGGCGCTGGAACCGGGAGCAGGACGCGCTGGACGCCTGGTGCGACGGCAGGACCGGCGTCCCCATCGTCGACGCGGGCATGCGCCAGCTGCACCGCGAGGGCTTCATGCACAACCGGGCCCGCCTGATCACCGCGTCCTTCCTCACCAGGAACCTCGGCGTGGACTGGCGGGAGGGCCTGGCCCACTTCGGCGACTGGCTCCTCGACGGCGACATCGCCGACAACGCGGGCAACTGGCAGTGGGTCGCCGGGACCGGCAACGACACCCGCCCCAACCGGGTCATGAACCCGCTGCGGCAGGCGGCCAGGCACGACCCGAACGGCGGCTACGTCCGCACCTACGTCCCCGAACTCGCCGCCGTCCCCGCACCGCACATCCACCACCCGTGGACGCTGCCCGACGCGGTGCGCCGCTCGCTCGACTACCCGCCGCCCATCGTCAACCTGGGCTGAGACGTCAGCCCCGGTTCATCTCGGCGTACCGGCGGGCGGCGGCCAGGGCCTCGCGCAGCTTGGCGGCGTCCACCGGAACGGGGTTGTCCCAGCCGTCCGGGCCGTCACCGGCGTAGAGGGCGGCGTAGGCGGTCGTGTCGCGCTGGAAACGCCACCCCTCCGCGAGCGGGCCGACATCGACCGCGTCGTAGCCGATCGCGTCGAAGAACTCGGTCACCGCGGCCTTGGCGTCGGCGTCGTCGCCGGCGATCGGCAGCGCGGTGCGGTCGGCGGACCCCGCCGGACGCGCCAGCGCGAGCAGGTGCTTGAAGAAGATGTTGTTGAACCCCTTGACGACCTTGGACCGCGGCAGGTGCGCCTGCAGCAGCTCGCTGGTGGTGGTCGACTCGTCGTCCAGCTCGGGGAACCGGCCGTCCCGCTCCGGGTAGTAGTTGTCGGTGTCAATGACGATCTTGCCCGCGAGCGGTTCGACCGGGACGTCCCGGTACGCCCGCAGCGGGATCGTCACCACGACCAGGTCGCCGGCCTCCGCCGCCTCGACGGGGGTCGCGGCACGGGCGCGCGGCCCGAGCTCGGCGACCAGATCCTGCAGCGTCTCCGGGCCGCGCGAATTGCTGAGCACCACGTCATAGCCCGCGGCCACGGCCAGCCGGGCCACCGTGCCGCCGATGTTGCCGCTTCCGATGAGACCGATCGTCGTCATGTCGGCGACAACCCGCGGTCCCCGCCGGGCATTCCCGGCCGCGGTGATCGCGCGGCGCCGAACTCGCCCGTAGACATCGGCGTCTATTTGACCGACACTCGGGAACCGCGACGAGAGGACCTGGCCTTGGCGACCCCGCTCCTCCCCGGAGATCCACAGCAGTTGGGCGCGTTCTACCTGGACGGAAGACTGGGAGCGGGCGGCCAGGGCGTGGTGTACGAAGGGTACGGCCCCGACGGCGAGCGGGTGGCGGTCAAAGCGCTGCACGGCGTCGGCGACACCGAACGGGAATTGCTCCGCAAAGAGGTGCGGGCCTGGCGGAAGGTCGCGCCGTTCTGCACCGCCAAGGTGCTGTACGAGGATCTCGACGGCCCGATCCCGTTCATCGCCAGCGAATACGTGCCGGGCCCCAACCTGCGTCAGGCCGTCGAGCAGGGCGGGCCGTTCGGCGCGGAGGAGCTGCGGCGGCTGGCGATCGGCGTGGCGGCGGCGCTGGTGGCCGTGCACCGCGCCGGGGTGGTGCACCGCGACCTGAAACCGGAGAACATCCTGCTGGGACCGGACGGGGCCCGGCTGATCGACTTCGGCATCGCCCGGATCGGGCCGCAGTCCACCACGTCCGGCCTGGTCAAGGGCACGCTGCGGTACATGCCGCCGGAGCGGTACCGCGGTGAGCGCGGTGACGCCGCGGTGGACGTGTGGGGCTGGGGAGCGGTCGTGCTGTTCGCCGCGACCGGACGGCACGCGTTCGACGGCGCGACCGTCCCGCTGATCCAGCGGCAGGTCGCCGAGCACGAGCCCGACGTGTCGATGCTGGACGAGCCGCTGCGCTCCCTGGTGCGCGGGGCGCTGGCGAAGCGGGCCGCCGACCGGCCGGGCTCGGAGGAACTGCTGTTGGGCCTGGCCGGCGGCGTGGACGTGGCCGAGGCGGTGAAGGGCCTGATCCCCCGCGACCCGTTCGGACCGGTCGGGCCGTCACGGGCCGAGGTCGCCGAATCGGTCTACGCGGGCCTGGGCGGTGCGGCGCAGGAGGCCGCCCCGCAGGTGTTCCTGCGCCTGGTCGCCCCCGGGGAACGCGCCGAGGACACCGTGCGCACCGCCCGCCGGGACGAGTTCCCCGACGTGCCGGGCATGGAGGAGGCGCTCGGCTCCTTCACCGAGGCCGGGATCCTGGTATGGGAGGACGGGCGCGTCGCGCTCTCCAGCGCGGCGCTCATCCGGTCCTGGCCTCGTCTGCGGCACTGGGTGGAGGAGGAGCGGGCGGGGCTGAGCGTCCACGTCCGGCTCGGCGAGGCCGCACGCCTGTGGGACGACCACGGCCGCAAGAACACCGACCTCTACCAGGGGACGGCGCTGGAACGGGCGATGTCCTGGGCCGCGACCGGCCGCCGGCGCCTCACGCTCAACGCGGCCGAACGCGCCTTCCTGGACGCGGGGTCCGCGCTGCAGCGGCGGCGCGGACGGACGCGCACCCTGGTCAGCGCCGTCCTGGCGGTGCTGATGGTGATGTCGGTGGGCGCCGCAGCGGTCGCGATCGACCAGTGGCGGACCGTCTCGGGGCAACGCGACCGCGCGACGGCGGTGCAGGTGGCGGGCCTCGCCCAGAGCCTGCGCCGCACCCGCCCCGAACTGGCGCGGCGGCTGGCCGTGGCGGCGGCGCGGCTGGGGCCGGGCAGCGAGTCCTGGTCGGCGCTGCTGTCGGTGCGGCACCAGTGGGAGGACGACGCGCGCAGACTCCCCGGCATTCAGGTGGCCCTCGCCGATCTCGACGGGGCGGGGCGCGTGCTGGCGGTCGCCGGGGGCCGGGACGGAGCGCAGGTCGAGTTCTGGAACGTCGAGACCCGGCGGCGGACCGGCTCCTTCACGGCCCCCGCCAAGGTCAAATGGCTCAGCCTGGCCGCCGACGGCCGCACCGCCGCGGTCGCGGCGGAGGACGGCTCCACCTATCTGGTGGACACGGCGACCGGCCGCCGGCGCGGCCGCTACCCCAGCGCGGTGCGCGCGAACCGGCCGTGGGTGGCGCTCAGCCGGTCGGGCACCTTCCTGGCGGTCGAGGAGCTCGAAGACAAGGACCGGGCCCGGCTGACCGTCTGGGACACCCGCTCCGGACGGGCCCTGCTCGAACTGACCGGCTCGGTGAGCGACTTCCTGCTCAACGCGACCTCCTTCTCCCCCGACGAGAAGGTCCTGTCGGTGCCCGCCAAGGACTCCAAAGAGCCGTTCGCCTGGTACGACACGGCCACCATGAAGAAGATCCCCGTCCCCGGCCTCGGGCCGGAGGCCGCCGAGACCACGGGCCCGGCGACGTTCAGCCCGGACGGGCGGCGCGCCGCGGTGCGCCTCAAGGACGGCCGGATCCGGGTGCTCGACCGGGCCGCGGGATACGGCACGGACCTGTCCGGCGGCGAGAAGATCTCCGCCTACCCGCTGCGCTTCAGCCCCGACGGCCGCTTCCTCGCGCAGGGGGCCGTCGTCTGGGACACCGGAAGGTTCGAGACCGCGCCGGTGATGCGGTACTCCCTCTCCTACAGCGAATGCCTCGCCGACACCGGCCTGCCCTTCACCGCCGACGGCTCCAGGCTCCGCTGCGTCGGCAACGACGGCACCGTCCGGTCCTTCGACATCGGCGTCTACACCAAGACCCCCGCCCCGACCGGCACGGCCCTCTACCACGACTCGGCGGTGAGCGGCGACCGCTCCACCCTCGCGCTGGCGCAGACGCGCACCATCCACATCTGGTCGGTGCCGGGACGGACCCTGCGCGCCGCCGTCCCCGTGTCCGCGTTCGGCGACGACGCCCCGTCGGTCGACGGGATGGAGCTGAGCCGCACCGGCCGGCTGCTCGCCGTCGGCCTCGGCGGAAACCGCATCGGCATCTGGGACGTGAACCGGGGCGCCAAGGTCGCCGTCGTGACCGGCCCCCTCGACCCGGCCCAGGTCAGCGGCGGGGTGCAGGTGTTCGCGTTCTCACCGGACGAGCGGTCGCTCGCGGTCGAGGCCGTCATGCCCAACGGCGACAACGCACTGGCGTTCTGGGACCTCACCGGCCCGCGCCGGACCTTCCAGACGCGGGCCCGGTTCGGCAACGACGGCGGCGGCGCCAACATCCTGTTCGCCCCCGACGGCAAGTCCCTGGTCGCCGCGCCGTACTTCGGCCGGGTGGCGTTCCCCTCCGGGCGGGTCCTCACCCGCGGCTCGGCGGCGCTGCAGGCCGACGCGCAGACCGACGACGGCACCACGCTGATCAGCCAGCCGAGCCTCTACCAGCCCTATATCCGCAGGTGGGACGCCCGGACGTTGCAGCAGAGCGGGGACGACCTGCGCATCGGCAAGGTGATCCCGTACGACGAGACGGCCTCCGTCTCCCCGGACGGCCGCCTGTTCGCCACCGCGCACGAGGCCTCGCCCAACTACCAGATCAAGCTGTGGGACGGCCGGGCCCGCGCCCAGCTCGGCGTGCCCCTCACCGGCCCGGTCGACGTGATCGTGACCACCACGTTCACCCCGGACGGCTCGGCGCTGCTGAGCGTCGACGAGAGGGGACGCTTCCACACCTACGCCGTCGCCCCCGCCCGCCTGATTAGCGAACTGTGCAGCAGATCCGGGCAGCTCACCCGGGACGAGTGGAAGAGGCACATCCCCAATGTCCCGTACCGGGAGACCTGCTGATCAGCCGTTGCGGACGATGCGCCAGCGGTTGTCGGCGCCGCCGTCGTCGGAGTCCTGCACCGCGAACGCGCCGACGGCGGTCGAGTCGTCCTGGATGCCGAGCAGCTTGCCGCTGTGCACGTTGCGGATCTTGTACGTCCCGTCGCCCTGGTCGAGCAGCGTCCACCGGTGGTCGGCGGTGCCGTTGTCCGACCACTGCAGGACGGTCGCGCCGTCGGCCGTGGACATGTCCTGGACGCCGAGCACCTTGCCGCTGTGGGCGTTGCGGAGCCGCACCGCGTCCCCGTCGTCGACGATCTCCCAGTCGTGGTCGGCGGTGCCCGAGTCGTACCACTGCAGGGCGCGTGCGCCGTCGGCCGTGGACATGTCCTGGATGCCCAGCACCAGGCCGCTGCCCGCGTTGACGAGCCGGACGGTGCCGCCGGCCCGCCCGATGTTCCAGTAGACGGTGTAGTTGTGGCCGTGCGCGTCGTAGAACGGGCCGAGCTCGACCGTGGCGCCGTCGGCGGTGGCGGTGAAGGCGAGCGAACCGCCGCCGGTGCGGGTGATCGAGGAGGTGTCCAGCGACGGCAGGGAGCCGAGCGCGGTGTTCCCGTAGTTCCCCGACAGCACCACCGGGCCGTAGGTCACCGCGGCGACGTCGGCGTTGTCGTTGGCCGCCCGCATGATCACCCGCATGGGCAGGCGGACCGTCACCGTGTCGCCGGACGTCCACGAGCGGGTGAGGGCGGCATAGCCGCCGGGAGCGGCGGTGACGTTCTGCGCCACGCCGTTGACGCTGATGGCGGCGCCGCTGGTCCAGCTCGGGATGCGGATGCGCATCGCCCACGTGCCGCCGGCATCGCCGGTGACCCGCAGCGTCGTGGTGTCGCCGACCGGATACGACGTGGTCTGCGTGACCGTGATCCCGCGCTGCGACCAGTCGAGCACCGACGGCACGAACATGTTCACGATCAGCGTGGTGCCGCTGTGGAAGTAGACCGAGTCCATCAGGCCGGTGTGCATCTCCAGGCCCGTGCCCTGGCAGCACCAGAAGGAGTCGTAGTCGGTGCTCCAGGTGCCGCCGCCCCACGCCGGGCCCACCCCGCGGCGGCCTCCCGGGTTGAGCGGCGTGAAATAGGTGACGTGCCCGTGCCCGTCGGCCGGGTTCTGCTGGCCGATCACGTGGTTCAGCCACGCCCGCTCGTAGAAGTCGAACAGGTCGGCGCGATCGGGATCCAGCGTGAACAGCTCCCGGGTGAGCTTCAGCATGTTGAAGGTGTTGCAGCTCTCGCAGGTGTCCCGCGTCAGGTAGCCCGCGATGGCGTTCGGCGGGCGGAAGTGCTCGGCCTGGCTGTTGCCGCCGATGACGTAGGTGTGCGCGTCCACGCAGATGTTCCAGGCGTTGACGGCGATGTCGCGGTACCGGGTGTCGCCGGTCGCCTTGTACTCGCGCGCGGCGCCGATCCACTTGGGCACCTGGGTGTTGGCGTGCAGGCCGTTGAGCCGGTCCTGGTCCGCCGCCAGCGGGTCGAACACCGCCGCGTGGTCGAACCGCCGGGCGGCGGTGAGCCACCGCGCGTCGCCGGTCTGCAGGTACAGGTCGGTCAGCACGGCGTTCATGCCGCCGAACTCCGTCTCCAGCATCGCCTGCATCTGCCGGCTGCTCAGCCGCCCGGTGCGCCGGTCGACCCATGCCGCCAGGTTCAGCAGGACGTCGCGGGCCTGCGTGTTGCCCAGGAGGCGCCACACGTCCAGCAGGCCGGTCATGGTCTTGTGGATGACGTAGTACGGCACGTTGCCGTTGGACAGCGTCCGCGCCTCCAACGCGTCGAACTCGGATTCGGGGAACCCGGACAGGTACCCGCTGCCGAACCCCACGGCGGGGTTGTTGGCCTGGCACTTGGCCAGCTCCGCCACCATGTGGTTCGCCTTGTCCCGGCAGGTGGAGTCCCCGGTGACGGCGTACGCCTGCGCCCACGCGGTGAGGAAGTGGCCCTGCACGTGGGTGCGGAACGGGAACGTCGGCGCGTCCCACCCCCCGTTGGGGGCGGCGCCGCCGGTGGACAGCCCGTGGTTGGCGCGGAAGTTGTACAGCAGCCGGTCAACGTCGACGAACCGCAGGTAGGCCAGCGTGCGGTTCTGGTTGTCGGCCCACCGGCTCGCGGTCAGCCGCACCTGGCCGAAGTCGAAGGGGCGCGCCGACTCCCCGACCGGGGCGACCGCCGCCCGTGCGGGCGAGCGTCCGGCGGCGGATGCGGCGACGGAAGCGGCGGCCACGGCCCCTGCGGCCTCCAGAAACCGGCGGCGGCTGACGGAGGAGGACATCCGACACCCCTTCCACGATCGATGTTAGCGCTAACATCGTCAGGTGCATCGGGCGCATCATCCGTCCGCCCCGCCCTCCGCGCAACCCCTCCTTTCCCGCGTTGCGGAGACCGTCCAGGACGCGGGCGAGGTCTACGGCCGGGAGCGGTCGGCGGGCGGGGTGCGGCCGAGCATGAGGGACACCAGGGAGAGCCGGTCCAGGGCGGCCAGGGGCCCGGTGTGCACGACGCGGCCGCCGCGCAGCACGGTGACGCGGTCGCACACCTCGGACAGGTCCTCCAGCCGGTGGCTGACGTAGACCACCGCGCGGCCCTCGGCGCGCAGCGCGGCGACGGTGCGGTGCAACGCGGCGGCCTCGGCCGGTTCCATCGAGGCGGCGGGCTCGTCCAGGACGACCACCCGCGCCCCGAGGGAGCAGGCGCGGGCCGGCGCGACGAGCCTGCGCGTGCCCGCGGGCAGCGAGCCGAGCGGTCGGCGGACGTCGGCGGACACCCCGTAGCGCGCGAGGACCTCCCGGGCGCGGGCGTTCATGCGGGCGGTGTCGATCAGCCCGAGGCGGGTGCGGGGCTCGCGGCCGAGGAACAGGTTGCGCGCCACGCTCATCAGGGGCAGCAGGCCGGCGTCCTGGTGGACGGCGCCGATCCCGGCGCGCCCGGCGTCGCGCGGCCCGGCGAAGCGGACCGGCGCGCCCGCGACGCGCAGCTCGCCCGCGTCCGGACGCAGCACGCCCGTGAGCACCTTGAGCAGCGTCGACTTGCCCGCGCCGTTCTCCCCGGCGAGCGCGTGCGCCTCGCCCGGGACGAGCGCCAGCGAGACGTGGTCGAGCGCCACGACCCCCGGGAACCTCTTGAGGATCCCGGCGGCCTCCAGGACCTTCTCCGCCACGCGTTGCGGCTGATCTCCCTGATGCTCGGCCGCGATCCGGCCGACGTGCGGGCCGGCGGCGTCACCCGGTTCTCCGGCGGGCACGAGGCCGCCGGGCCGCCCGTGCTGCGGGCGCACCGGCTCACCCGGCGGCACGTCCTGGACGGCGTGTCGGTGACCGTGCGCCCCGGCGAGGTGGTCGGGCTCGGCGGGCTGCTCGGCGCGGGCCGCACCGAGACCGCCAAGGCCAGCGTCGGGGCGCTGCCGCGGGACGACGGCCAGGTCGTCGCGGACGGCACGCCGCTGCGCCGCCGCCGGCCCGTCGCCGCCGCGCTGCGCGCCGGGGTGAGCCTGCCGCCCGAGGACCGCAAGGCCGAGGGCATCGTGCCCGGCCTGTCGGTGCGCGAGAACATCGCGCTGGCCGCGCTGCCCCGGCTGGCGCGGGCGGGCCTGGTGTCGGAGCCGCGCATCGACCGGCTGGTGGCGGAGTTCATGCGGCGGCGTCGTCCGCCGCACCACGTTCGGGCGGCGGATCGTGGCGATCGGCGGCAACCGGACCGCCAGCGAGCTGTCCGGGCTGCCGGTCCGGCGGCTGCTGCTGGCCGTCTACGTCGTCTCCGGCACGCTGGCGGCCCGGGCCGGGGTGCTGGCCACCGCCCGGCTGCAGGCCGGCGGCCCCACCTCCCTCGGCCTGTCCATGGAGCTGTCGGCGATCACCGCCGTGGTCATCGGCGGCACCCCGCTGAGCGGCGGCCGGATCCGCGTGCTCGGCACGGTCATGGGGGCGCTGCTGATGCAGCTGCTCGCCGCCACCCTGATCGAGCACGACCTGCCGCAGTCCTGGGCGCAGATCGTCCAGGCGGCCATCATCCTCGCCGCGGTGTACGCGGCCGGAAACCGAGGTGCGCGATGACCGACCCCACCGCGATCACCGCCGGCGGGGCGGCGGGCCGCCCGGCGCCGCCGCCGGAGCCCGGCCGGCGGGGACTCGCCCCCGGCACCGGCGCCGCCCGCCGCGAACGGCTCGGCCGCCTGCTGCAGCACCACGGCGCGGCGCTGGTGCTGCTCGGCCTGGCGGCGTTCGGGACGCTCGCCTTCGACTCCTTCGCCACCGGCGCCGACCTGCGCGCCGTCGCGGTGTCCTCGGCGTTCCTGGCGATCGCGGCGCTCGGCATGACCTTCGTGATCATCAGCGGCGGGATCGACCTGTCGGTCGGCTCGCTGTTCGTGCTCGGCGGCGTGCTGGCCGCCTACGGCTCGCGCGCGGGGACGCTCGCCGCGCTGGCGCTGCCGCTGGCGGTGTGCGGGACGATCGGGCTGCTGCAGGGCGTGCTGATCGGACGGCTGGGCATGGCGCCGTTCATCGTCACGCTGGCCGGGCTGCTCGGCGTCCGCGGGCTCATGCCGGCGGTGTCCGACGAGGGCGCCACCACCTACCTGGTCGAGGACCGCGCCTTCGCCTCGCTGGGCCAGGACGGGCCGTTCGGCCTCACCTGGCCCGTCCTGATCACCGTGCTGCTCGCCGTCGCCGGGGCCGTGCTGCTGCAGCGCACCGGCTTCGGGCAGAACGTGTACGCGGGCGGCGGCAGCGAGGAGGCCGCGGGCCTGATGGGCGTGCCGGTCGTGCGCACCAAGATCCTGGTCTACCTGCTGTCGGGGCTGCTGGCCGGGCTGGCGGGCGCGCTGAACGCGGCCCGCCTGTCGTCCGGCGTGACCATCCTCGGCATCGGCCTGGAGCTGGACGCGATCGCCGCCGTGGTGATCGGCGGCACCCTGCTCACCGGCGGGGTCGGCGGGGTGACCGGCACCGTGGCCGGGGTGCTGCTGCTCGGCGTGATCCAGAACCTGATCAACCAGGTCGGCAACCTCACCTCCGCCGTCCAGCAGGTGGTCAGCGGCGCGTTCCTGGTCCTGGTCGTGGTCGCCCAGCGGGTCCTCAGCAGCACCCAGCGCCTGACCTGACCGGGGCGCCTTCCCCGCGGCCGCAAAAAGAACGGCGGGCTCCTGCCATGACCGCGTCCCGACCCACCCGGGGGGAAGCCAAGAAATCTTGGCGGAATCCACGGGCGGCGACGCGGTTCGGACGGCGGCCGGAGGGGACGTCGTCCGCCGGACAGGAGCAGGGGAGGGCGCCGATGCCGCACCATGTGGTGGTCGTCGGGGCCGGGCTGTCCGGGCTGTCGGCCGCGCTGCACCTGCTGGGGGCGGGGTGCCGGGTCACGGTGGTGGAGCGCTGCGGCGAGCCGGGCGGCCGGGCCGGACGGCTCGACCTGGGCGGGTGCCGCGCCGACGGCGGCGCCACCGTGCTGACCATGCCGCACCTGGCCGACGAGGCGTTCCGCGCCGTCGGCGACCGGCTCGCCGACCGGGTGGAGCTGCTCGAACTGCACCCCGCGTACCGCATGGTGTACCCCGACGGCTCGGCCCTGGACGTGCACACCCGCGCCGAGGCGATGGAGGAGGAGATACGCCGGTTCGCCGGGCCCGGCGCGGCCGACGGCTACCGGCGGCTGCGGGCCTGGCTGCGCGACCTGTACGGCGTGCAGATGCGCCGGTTCATCGACGCCGACTTCGACTCCCCGCTGCAACTGCTCACCCCCGACCTGGCCAGGCTGGCGGCCCTGGGGGGATTCGGCCGCCTGGACGCGCGCGTCCGCCGGTTCCTGCCGGACGAACGGCTGCGCCGCGCGTTCACCTTCCAGGCCCTGTACGCGGGGGTGCCGCCCCACCGGGCCCTGGCCGCCTACGCCGTCATCGCCTACATGGACACCGTGGCCGGGGTGTACTTCCCGCGCGGCGGCATGCACGCCCTGGCACGGGCCATGGCGGACGCGGCGGCCGACGCGGGCGGCGAGTTCCGCTGGGGGAGCGAGGTCACCGCCCTGGACCGGCGCGGCGACCGCGTGACCGCCGTGCGCACCCGCGCGGACGGCCGCATCCCCTGCGACGCGGTCGTGCTCACCATCGAGCTGCCGGCCGCCTACCGCCTGCTGGGCCGCGCGCCGCGCCGCCCGCTGCCGCTGCGCCACTCGCCGTCGGCGGTCGTGCTGCACGCGGTCACCGCCCGCACCTGGCCGCGGCTCGGACATCACACGATCTTCTTCGGCAGGGCCTGGAAACGCACGTTCCGCGAGATCACCCGCACCGGCCGGGTGATGAGCGACCCGTCGCTGCTGGTCACCCGCCCCACCGCGAGCGACCCCGCGCTGGCGCCCGGCGGCAGGCAGCTGCTGTACATCCTCGCGCCCTGCCCCAACACCGCCGTCGGCCCCAGCGCCCGCGACTGGCGCGCCCTGGGCCCGCGCTACCGCGACGCGCTGGTGGCGGAGCTGGAGCGCCGCGGCCTGCACGGACTGGACGCCTCCATCGAGAGCGAACGGCTGGTCACCCCGGCCGACTGGACGGCGCTGGGCCATGCGGCGGGCACGCCGTTCTCGGTCGCCCACACCTTCGCGCAGACCGGCCCGTTCCGGCCGCGCAACCGCGTGCGGGGCGTCGGCAACGCGGTCCTGGCGGGCTGCGGCACCACGCCCGGCGTCGGCGTGCCCACCGTGCTCATCTCCGGGAAGCTGGCCGCCGCCCGCCTCGTCCGGCCGCGCGACGGGAGGCGGGCGCCATGACCCGGCGGGAACTGGACGCGGCGGGCATCACCGATCCGGCCCTGCGCCGGGCCTACGCGCGCTGCCGGCGCCTCAACGCACGGCACGGCCGCACCTACTTCCTGGCCACCCGGCTGCTGCCTGCGGCGCGCCGTCCCGCCGTCCACGCGCTGTACGGGTTCGCCCGCTGGGCCGACGACATCGTCGACGACCTCAGCCGCGACGTCACACCGCGCAGGCGCGCCGAAGCCCTGCACGCCCTGGAGGAGCAGCTGGTTGCGGGGCTGCGCGACGGCACCGGCACCGAACCCGTCGTCCGCGCCCTGGCGCACACGGCGGCCGCCTACGACATCGACCACCAGCACTTTCTGGACTTCCTGGCGTCCATGCGCAGCGACCTGGAGGTCACCCGCTACGCCACCTACGCCGACCTGGAGGTCTACATGCACGGCTCGGCGGCCGTCATCGGCCTGCAGATGCTGCCGGTGCTGGGCACGGTGACGCCGCGGGAGGAGGCGGCCCCGCACGCGGCGGCGCTCGGCATCGCCTTCCAGCTGACCAACTTCCTGCGGGACGTCGGCGAGGACCTCGACCGGGGCCGCGTCTACCTGCCCGAAGACCTGCTGGACGCGCACGGGGTGGACCGGGAGCTGCTGCGCTGGAGCCGCGACACCGGCCGCCCCGACCCCCGCATCCGGTCCGCGCTGCGGGCCGCCGCCGACCTGGCCGAAGGCGTGTACCGCCAGGCCGCGCCGGGCCTGGACATGCTCGACCCCGTCTCGCGGCCCTGCATCCGCACCGCCTACGTGCTGTACCGCGACATCCTGCGCGTCATCGAGGCGGACGGCTACGCGGTGCTGCACCGGCGGGCCGTGCCGCGGCGCGAGCGGCGGGCGGCGGTGGCGCTCGGCGTCGCCGCGCGGGCGGCGGCCGCCCG
>NZ_BAABDO010000114.1:0-21992 GCF_039539665.1 Actinomadura keratinilytica | reverse complement strand
CGTTCGGCGGTGCGGGCGACCTGACCGCCGGTGCGCCGGGCCGCACCCGCCGCGGTCCCGGCCGTGGCGGCCGCGACCTGCGCGGTCTGGTGCGCGGTCTTGTGCGTGGTCTGGTGCGCGGTGTGGCGTGCGGCGGCCGCGCGTCCGCGCACGCCACCGGCCGTCTTCTCGGCCGACTCCCCCGCGGCCCCGCCCGTGCCCGCGTCCGCGGTCTCGCCGGTGCGGGCGGCGGCCCGGGCGGCCTCTCCGGCCACCACCCTGGGCCCGGCCGCCGCCTTCCCGGCGGCCGGGCCGACGCCCTTGCCGAGCCCGCCGGTGTCCTTGCCAGAGTGTGAAGAGGTGCTCATGGCGTTCTCCTGCTCCGCCCCGTCGAGGCGTGGGGTCCATATCTCCGGTCAGATTTGCGGAATTTGCCCGGAGATCGTTGCTGAGGTCGGCCCCTACCCGCCATAAGGCATGCCATGCCTCCCACCGAAACGCCGGCACCCCCGGCCGGCACCTCTGGAAAGCACCCGCGCAGCACCCCGCCCTGCACGTCACCGGATCGGCCCGCCCCGTGAGGCGACGCGACGCGGCGACGCAAATGTCGCCTCGCCCTGCAGGCCCCAGCCGCTCGGCGCCCTCCGCGCCCCGGCCGATACCAACCGGGGCGCGGAACGCCACCGAACGACCACTCCCCTACCGCCGCACTCGCCACTCACCCAAAGTCACCGGCCATGACTCTGAGCGAGATCTGCCCCTAGGTGATTGGCGTGTTGTCGGGTGAGGATTGTCGGAAATGGTGGTGATGCTCAAAATCCGGCACCTTGACAAAGTAAGGTTAGGTTTGTCGGGTGTCGGTCCGGTCCGAGGCCGGCGGAAGGCCGTACAAGACGCGGAACAGCCGCACCCACTGGTCCGGATGCACGAACGCCACCACCGCGTCCCGCTCCACCCCCGCAGCACGCAGCGCCGCGTCCACCCTCCCCCGGGGATGCTCGCGCCGCAGCGACGCCCGCACGCTGCCGCCCTCCCCCCTGAACCCCAAGGCGACGCACCGCTCGTAGTCCGCCAGCGCCGAGGCCGGCAGCAGCGGCCGCGGCCGCCGCGCCAGCCGCAGGATCGCCGAGTCCACCCGCGGAACGGGCCGGAACCGCTCCCGGCCGATCCGCTCCCCCAGCCGCCACTCGAACAGCGGCCACGACCGCACCGTCACCAGGCTCCAGCGGCCGTAGTCACCGGTGCGTTTGCGGGCGTACTCCAGCTGGGTCACCAGCGTCGCCGACGTCAGCTCCCCAGCGCGCAGGCACCACTCGACGATCGGCGAGGTCAGCGAATACGGGATGTTGCCCGCCACCGCGAACGGGCCGCGCGGCGGCCGCGCCCGCAGGAAGTCGCCGCGCACGACGCGCACGTTGGGCAGGTCGGCGCACCGCTCGCGCACCCGCCCGGCCAGCACCGGGTCGATCTCGTAGGCGATCACGTACGCGTCGCCGGCGGCCAGCGCGGCGGTGATGCGCCCGTCCCCGGCGCCGACCTCCACCACCAGGTCACCGGGGCGGGCGGCCACCGACCGCACGATCGCATCGATCGCGCGCGGATCGGCCAGGAAGTTCTGCGACAGGAAGCGGCGGGCGCGGTCGCGGCCGGACCGGGGCCGCCGGGAAACCGGGCGCGCAGGCGCGCCGAAGGTTCGTGAGGTGAAGTTCCGGGTCATCGCAGGTGTCCTCCGCGGCCGGACACGCCGCAGCCGGGCCGCGCGAGGACGCCGTCACCGGCGACGCGGACGACAAGGCGGGGCGCGACCGGCCGGACGGGACGGGCACGGGCCCGTCCGGATGGGCAAGGGACCGGTCACGGCCCTGAACATGCGGGACACCACGAACGGCAGCATGGAAGCACGACCGCACCACGCGACGAACGCGAACGGTGCACGCACCGACGAAAAGCGCGGATCAGCGCACGCGGAAAACGCAAAACAGGCGTCAGATCACGCAGCGGCGCGGCGGCCCGGCAGGTTCAGAGCCCAACGCCCCCGCGCAGCCGCCAGAACATGACGGCACCGCGAACGAGGATGCCGTCGAAGCCGCTCATCGCTTCCATGCCGCCGATCCTAGAAGGCGCGGCACTACCCGCCCAACAGGTTTTCCGCGCACGACCGGGCACCAAGGCACCAGGCACCCGACAGGGGCCGGCACGCAGAAAGCCCGAGCCCGGACGCCTACAGCAGGTCGCGGACGGCCTTGTGCGCGGCCTTGCGCATCGCCGCGTGCAGCACCGCGTTGGCGTCGCGGTCGGTGCGGGCCTCCACGATCCGCAGCCCGCTGCCCGTGATCGCCTTGGGCAGCTCCTCCGCCGACTCCAGCCGCCGGTACGGCAGCCCGTGCGCCGCCGCCACATGCTCCAGGTCCACCTGGTGCGGGGTGCCGAACACCCGCTCGAACGGCCCGTCCAGCGCCGCCTGCGGCAGCAGCGAGAAGATCCCGCCGCCGCGGTTGTTCACCACCACGATCGCCAGATCCGGGCGGCGCTCCTCCGGCCCCAGCACCAGCCCGTTGCGGTCGTGCAGGAACGCCAGATCACCCAACAGCGCGTACGAGCGGCCGCTGTGCGCCAGCGCCGCGCCCACCGCCGTCGACACCAGCCCGTCGATGCCGCTGGCGCCGCGGTTGGTCATCACCCGGATGCCGCGGCGCGGCCGCATCACCTGCTCCAGGTCGCGGATCGGCATGCTGGCCGCGCTGAACAGCAGCGACCCGGCCGGCAGCGCCGCCGCCAAATCCCGCGCCAGGCGCGGCTCGCTCACCTCCGGCGAGGCGTCCAGCACCGCGTCCACCGCCGCCGCGGCCGCCCGGTCGGCCGCCCGCCACGACCGCAGCCAGCCGTCGTCGCCGCCCGACAGCACCGGGATCTCCACGTCCTGCGCCACCTGCGTGGCCGACCGCACCGGATCCGGCCAGCGCGCCAGGTTGGGTGACAGCACGATGTGCTCCTCGGCGCGGCGCAGCAGCGACAGCAGCGGCCGCGACAGGCCCGGCTTGCCCAGCGTCACCACCACCTCCGGGCGGTGCCGCTCCACGAACTCCGGCACCCCCAAAAGGAAGTGGTAGGCCGACAGCGCGTGGTCGCCGTAGCGGGCGTTGCCGCTGGGCTCCGACAGCACCGGCCAGCCCGCCATCGACGCGGCCGCCACGTACCGTTTGACGTTCACCGCGCCGTCCCCGACCACCAGCACGCCCCGCCGCGTCGCCGGCACGTGCAGCACCGACCCGGGCGTGGCCGCCCGCACCTTGGTCCACGCGCCGGTCGCGTCGCCGTCCAGCGGCTCGCACCACGACTCGTCCCCGTCGGGGATGAGCGGCTCGCGGAACGCCACGTTCAGATGCACCGGCCCCGGGTCGGGCGCCTGCGCCAGCCCCCACGCCCGGCTGACCACCGACCGCCAGTACGCCACCATCCCGGGACGGTTCTCCGGCACGCCGATCTCGCAGCTCCACCGCGCCGCCGTCCCGTACAGCTTGATCTGGTCGATGGTCTGGTTGGAGCCGGTGTCGCGCAGTTCGGGGGGCCGGTCGGCGGTCAGCACCACCAGCGGCACGCCCGCCTGGTGCGCCTCGATCACCGCGGGGTGGAAATTGGCCGCGGCCGTGCCCGAGGTGCACACCACCGCCACCGGGCGGCCCGACCGCTTGGCCAGCCCCAGCGCCAGAAACGACGCCGACCGCTCGTCGATCCGCACGTGCAGCCGCGCGCGGCCCGCCACCGCGGCCTCGTGCAGCGCCAGCGCCAGCGGCGCCGACCGCGATCCGGGCGCCAGCACCGCGTCGGTCATGCCGCACCGCAGCAACTCGTCCACCAGCACCGTGGCCAGCGCGGTCGCCGGGTTCATCAACGCACCACCCCGATCACCGGCGCGCCGCCCAGCAGCGACTGCGCCTCGGCGGCCCGCGTCCGCCACCGCCCGGCCGCCGCGGCATCGGCCCGGTACCGGGCCAGCGCCGCCGGGTCCACCCGCGGCCGGCGCACGGGCAGCGCGCCGCCGACCGGGGTCAACGGATCGTCCACCACGTCGCCGTCCAGCAGCGACAGCGTCGCCAGCCCGCAGGCGTACCGCAGTTCCGGCAGCGCCGCCGCCAGCGCCACGCCCGCCGCCAGGCCCACCGACGTCTCCACCGCGCTGGACACCACCACCGGCAGCCCGCACGCCTCGGCCACGCGCAGCGCCGCGCGGACCCCGCCCAGCGGCTGCACCTTCAGCACCGCCACGTCCGCCGCCTCGGCCGCGCGCACCTTCAGCGGGTCCTCGGCCCGGCGGATCGACTCATCGGCCGCCACCGGCACGTCCACCAGGCGCCGCACCCGCGCCATCTCCTCCAGCGTCGCGCACGGCTGCTCGACGTACTCCAGGTCGAAGCGGTCCAGCCGGCGGATCATCCGCGCCGCGGTGTCGACGTCCCAGGCGCCGTTGACGTCCACCCGCAGCCGGCCGGACGGGCCGAGCGCGTCCCGCACCGCCTCCACCCGGGCCAGATCGTCGCGTTCGTCCTGCCCGCGCTCGGCCACCTTGACCTTGGCGGTGCGGCAACCGGACGCGGCGACGATCTGGTGCGCCCGCTCCGGCTCCACCGCCGGGACGGTGACGTTCACCGGGATCCGGTCGCGCACCGGCGCCGGCCAGCCCTCGAACGCCGCCTCCCGCGCGGCGGCCAGCCAGCGGGCGCACTCGGCGGGGCCGTACTCGGCGAACGGGGAGAACTCCCCCCACCCGGCCGGCCCCCGGACGAGCACGCCCTCCCGCCGCGTGATGCCGCGGAACCGCGTCCGCATCGGGATGGCGTACACCCGCACCGGAATCCGACCCCCTGCCGTGACCAAGTCCGAAGAAAACCTAGTAGTACCACGGGAAACGCGACCAATCGGGGGCGCGCTTCTCCAGGAACGCGTCGCGGCCCTCGACGGCCTCGTCGGTGCCGTAGGCCAGCCGGGTCGCCTCGCCGGCGAACAGCTGCTGCCCCACCAGGCCGTCGTCGACCAGGTTGAAGGCGTACTTGAGCATCCGCTGCGCGGTCGGGCTCTTGCCGTTGACCTTGCGCGCCCACTCCAGCGCCGTGGCCTCCAGCTCGGCGTGCGGGACCACCGCGTTCACCATGCCCATGCGGTAAGCGGCCTCGGCGTCGTAGGTGTCGCCGAGGAAGAAGATCTCCCGGGCGAACTTCTGGCCCACCTGCCGCGCCAGGTACGCCGAGCCGAACCCGCCGTCGAAGCTGGCCACGTCGGCGTCGGTCTGCTTGAACCGGGCGTGCTCGCGGCTGGCCAGCGTCATGTCGCACACCACGTGCAGGCTGTGCCCGCCGCCGGCGGCCCAGCCGGGCACCACGCAGATCACCACCTTGGGCATGAACCGGATCAGCCGCTGGCACTCCAGGATGTGCAGCCGCCCCGCCCGCGCCGGGTCGATGGTCTCGGCGGTCTCGCCGGTGGCATACCGGTAGCCGTCGCGGCCGCGGATGCGCTGGTCGCCGCCGGAGCAGAACGCCCATCCGCCGTCGCGGGGCGAGGGCCCGTTGCCGGTCAGCAGGACGCATCCCACGTCGCTGGACATGCGGGCGTGGTCCAGCGCCCGGTACAGCTCGTCGACGGTGTGGGGGCGGAAGGCGTTGCGCACCTCGGGCCGGTTGAAGGCGATCCGCACCGTCCCGTGGTCGACGGCGCGGTGGTAGGTGATGTCGGTGAAGTCGAACCCCTCGACCTGCTTCCAGGCGTCGGGGTCGAACAGTTCGGAGACCTTGCCCGCGTGCGGCATGTGCCCTCTTCCTCGGTCGGCGTGCGGGTGCCCTGCGTCCCCAATTCAACCGCTTCGGCGGGCCCCGCGGATTCGAACACGTTCAACTCGATCGTCTAGTCTGGCGGAGACATGGACAGCGCACGCATCGCCCCCGCCGATTCCGCGGGTGAAGGCACCGGCGGACGGCGGGTGCACGCCGTCGTGCTGCCTCCCGGGCGGCGGCTGTTCGAGGCGCTGGCCGCCGCGCTGGACGGCACCGGACCGGCCGTCTGCCCCCTGTCGCCCGACCTGCCCGCCCCCGCGCTGCGCACGCTGCTGGACGCCCTGGCCCCGCACGCCGTGCACACCGCCGACGGGCTGCACGCACGCCCCGGCGGGGTGGCGGCGGCCGCCGACACGGCCGTTTTGATCGCCACGTCCGGGTCCACCGGCACCCCCAAGATCGTCGAGCTGTCCGCGGCGGCGCTGCGGCACTCGGCCGCCGCCGCGCTGGCCCGCATCGGCGCCAAGCCCGGCGACCGGTGGCTGTGCTGCCTGCCCACCAGCCACATCGCCGGCGTGCAGGTGCTGGTGCGGTCCCTGGTCGCCGGCACCGAACCGGTCATCCTGCCGCGCTTCGACACGACCGCGTTCGACGCCGCCCTGGCCTCGGGGCGGCCGCCGCACACCGCGCTGGTCCCCACCCAGCTGCGGCGCCTGGTCGACGCCGGAACCGACCTGGCCAAGGTCGGCGCCATCGTGCTGGGCGGCGCGCCCGCCTCCCCCGCCCTGCTCGCCCAGGCCCGCGAGCGCGGCGCGCGCATCCACACCACCTACGGCATGAGCGAGACCTGCGGCGGATGCGTCTACGACGGCGTCCCCCTGGACGGCGTGCGCGTCGAGGTCGGCGCCGACGGCCGCATCCGCCTGGCCGGGCCGGTGCTGTTCACCGGCTACCGGCTGCGCGGCGACCTGACCGCCGCCGCCCGCGACGGCGACTGGTACCTCACCCCCGACCTGGGCGCCCTGGAGCCCGACGGGCGGCTGCGGGTGCGCGGCCGCGCCGACGACGTCATCAACACCGGCGGGGAGAAGGTGGTGGCGGGCGAGGTCGCCGCGCTGCTGTCCCGCCACCCGTCGGTGCGGGACGTGGTCGTGGTGGGCCGCCCCGACGCCGAGTGGGGGGAGCGCGTCACCGCCGTCGTGGTGCCCGCCGGCGCCCCGCCCACCCTGGGCGAGCTGCGCGCGTTCGTCCGCGCCGCCATGCCCGCCTATGCCGCGCCGCGCGAGCTGCAGCTGGTGGAGGCGATCCCGCTGCTGCCGTCCGGCAAGCCCGACCGCCAGGCCCTCCGCCGCCCCAACCTCTGACACGCGCCGTCCGGTCGCCGTCGGTGCTGTGGCCGAGGGTGGAGATGTGTTTTGCGTAGTGGTGAGAGGAGTGTCACAACCAGGGGTCTTTACGCAGTAAGGTAGGGTTTGGCGGCGGGGAGGTCGCCGCATGCGGCACGCCGCCCTTCCTGGGCGTCCGCAGCCCCGCGCCGCACCCGGTCCCGCTGCCGCCGCGGGACGCCCGTTCCGGGCCCCTGGGAACAGACGGCGTCCCCCCGGCGTTTGGGATTAGTGCGCGCGTCGAAGGCGCAAGGGTGCCTCCGCGTCGCACCACACCACCGAAGGGAGGGGGGTGTCCCCATGCCACGAACCGCAGCAGAGACCCCGCTCGCGGAACCGGCGAGCCCCGCGCTCGACGAACTGATCGAGCGGGGCCGCGCCCACGGGCGCCTCTCACTCGACGAAGTGCGCAGCGCCTTCGAGGCGGCCGGCATCAGCCCCGCGCAGGGCCGCTCGATCCTGCGCGAGCTGTCCGAGGCGGGCATCGGCCTGGCCACCGAGGACGAGGGTTCCGGCAGGGTCCGCGCCCCGCGCGCCCGCCGGGGCGACACGCCGCCGGCCCGCACCGCGGGCACCGCGCATGCTGCCCCCGGCGACGGCACCACCGGCGAGACCGGCGGCGGCACCGGCGACTCGGCGGGTGACACGGCCGGTGACACGGTCTCCGGTGCGACCGGCGGCAAGGGCGCTGCGAGCGGCAAGGGCACCAAGGCGGGCACCAGGACACGCACCAGGACGGGAAGCAAGGCGGGCGCCAAGAGCGGGACGGGGACCGCCAAGGCGGGCCGCAAGCGCACCGCAGCCGCAGCCCCCGCCGGCTCCGACGACACACCCGCCGCCACCGGCATCACCGGCGCCGCCGGGGCCGACACGGCCGACGACGAGTCGTTCGAAGTCACCGAGGTCGAGGTGGAGGACACCTCCGCCGACCTGGACGACCAGTCCACCACCATGGGCGACTCGGTGCACACCTACCTCAAGGCGATCGGGCGGCGCCAGCTGCTGACCGCCGAGCAGGAGGTGGAGCTGGCCAAGCGCATCGAGGCCGGGCTGTACGCCGAGCACAAGCTCGCCCACGAGACCATCGACGACCCGCAGCTGCGCGCCGACCTGGAGTGGATCGCCGCCGACGGGCAGCGCGCCAAGGCGCACATGCTCGAGGCCAACCTGCGGCTGGTGGTGTCGGTCGCCAAGAAGTACTCCGACCGCGGGCTGTCGCTGCTGGACGTGGTGCAGGAGGGCAACCTCGGCCTGATCCGCGCCGTGGAGAAGTTCGACTACACCAAGGGCTACAAGTTCTCCACCTACGCCATGTGGTGGATCCGGCAGGCCATCCAGCGCGGCTTCGCCGACTCGGCCCGCACCATCCGGCTGCCGGTGCACGTGCTGGAGATGCTCAGCAAGCTCAGCCGCGTCGAACGCGACATGCACCAGCGCCTGGGCCGCGAGCCCACCCCCGAGGAACTGGCCGTCGAGCTGGACAAGAGCCCCGAGCAGGTGCTGGAGCTGCTGCGCACCAGCCGCCAGCCGATCAGCCTGGACTCCACCATCGGCGAGGACGGCGAGACCCGCATCGGCGACCTGATCGAGGACGTCGACACCCCCGAGGCGTCCGAGCTGGTCGACCGGCAGCTCATGGCCGACCAGCTGCGCCGCACCCTGGACGTGCTGTCCCCCCGCGAAGCCAAGATCATGGCGATGCGGTTCGGGCTCTACGACGGGACGCCGCGCACCCTGGACGAGATCGGCAAGGCGCTCGGGCTGACCCGCGAGCGGATCCGCCAGCTGGAGAAGGAGTCGCTGTCCAAGCTGCGGCACCCCAGCAACGCCTACCCGCTGCTGGACTTCGCCGTCTGAGCCGCCGTCCCACTCCCCCGCCGCACCGCCCCTACGGCTGGGCGAAGCCGGCCGCAGCGAGGCCCGCCGGATCCCTCCGCGATCCGGCGGGCCTGGCGCCGCCTCCTGCCGGTCAGCGCAGGCCTGTCCGCGCTGGCCGGTCCGCCGGTCAGTCGCTGCGGCGGAACTGCACGACCGCCCCCGCCAGCATCACCGCCCCGATCAGTGCGACCAGCACGACCTCCAGCCACACCGGCACCTGCCACCCGTTCCAGGTGACCCCCGGGTTGAACACCCGCTGCAGCTCCGGCGACAGGTCCAGGTGCGAGAACACCGACTGCCGCAGCGGGTCCACCGCGTAGGTCACCGGGTTGAACCGGGTCAGCACGCTCAGCCACGCCGGCAGCCCGTTCAGCGGGTACAGCGCACCCGACAGGAACATCAGCGGCATCATGCCCATCTGCATGATCCCGAAGAACGCCTGCATGTCGGTGATCCGCGCCGCCAGCAGCACCCCGAACGCCGTCAGCGTGAACGCCGTCAGGAACATCAGCCCCAGCAGCTCGGCGAGCAGGACGGGATCGTAGGGCACCCCCGCCAGCCCGGCCAGCGCCAGGATCAGCACGCCCTGCCCGGTGGCGACCGCGGCGCCGCCCAGGCACTTGCCGACCACGATCGCGGCGCGGCTCACCGGCGCCACCAGCATCTCCCGCAGGAACCCGAACTCGCGGTCCCACACGATCGACCCGGCCGAGAACAGCGCGGTGAACATCACCGACATCGCGCACACGCCGGGGAAGATGAACGTGCGCAGGTCCACGTCCCCGGCCGGGCCGGGCCCGGTGGTCATCAGGTTGGACAGGCCGGTGCCCATCACCAGCAGCCACAGCACCGGCTGTATCAGGTTCGCCGCCATCCGCATCCGGTCCCGGCCGAACCGGATCAGCTCCCGGTGCAGGACGATCTTCACCGCCCGCAGGTCGTGCCGCACGCTGCGTTCGGGCACGCTGACCCGCACCACCTGCGGCGCCGCCGCGGTGCCCGCCGCGGCGCTGCCGTCCCTCAAGTCCTTGGCGTCACTGGTGTCCATCGTCACCGCCTTCCCCGTGCGACCATGCGCATGAAGCCGTCGCCGGACGCCTCGGCGTCGCGGATCGTCTTGCCGGTGAACGACATGAACACATCGTCCAGCGACGGCCGCGCCAAGCTCACCGAGCGGATCGGCACGCCCAGCCCCTCGAACAGCCTCGGCACGAACGCCTCCCCCGCCGCGACCGCGAACGTCACCGCGCCCTCGGCCACCACGGCCTCCACGCCGAACCGCGCCCGCAGCGCCGCGATCGCCGCCTGGTCGTCGTCGGTGCTGATGCGCACCCGGTCCTTGCCCACCCCCGCCTTGAGCCGCGCGGGGGTGTCCAGCGCCACGATCCGCCCCGCGTCCATGATCGCGATGCGGTCGCAGGTTTCGGCCTCCTCCATGTAGTGGGTGGTCAGGAAGATCGTGATCTGCTCGGTGTCGCGCAGCCGCCGGATGTAGTCCCAGATCGACGAGCGGGTCTGCGGGTCCAGGCCGACCGTCGGCTCGTCCAAGAACAGCACCCGCGGCGAGTGCAGCAGCCCCCGGGCGATCTCCAGGCGGCGCCTCATCCCGCCCGAGAAGGTGCGCACCAGATCGCCGCGCCGGTCCCACAGCCCGACCATCTCCAGCACCTGGCGCATCCGCTCGCGCGCCGCCGCCCGCGGCACCCCGTACAGCTCGGCGTGGAAGCGCAGGTTCTGCTCGGCGCTCAGATAGCCGTCCAGGGTCGGGTCCTGGAACACCAGGCCGATGTTGCGGCGCACGCTGTCGCGCTCGGCCACCACGTCGTGCCCGGCCACCCGCGCGACGCCGCCGGTGGGCCGCAGCAGCGTGCACAGCATGTTGATCGTGGTGGACTTGCCGGCGCCGTTCGGGCCGAGGAACCCGAAGATCTCTCCGGGCCGGACGGTGAACTCGATCCCCCGCACGGCCTCGACGTCACCGAACCTTTTGACCAGGCCGTCGACCTCGACGGCCGGCTCCCCGCTCGGCATGCGGGCCTCCCTTGACTGGTCCACTTGGCCCGCCCAACGATAGGATTGCCCTATTATTTCCGTCAATAGAGAAATTGACGGACGTGCCGGAGGAGGCGCCGTGGCGGACCCAGGACCAGCGAAGCGACCCGACCGCGCGCCCTCCGCCGCCACGCCCCCCGCCGCCTCGCCGTACGACCCGCTGCTGCGCGGCCCCGCCTACCTGGTCGCCGAGCTGATGAAACTGATCCGCCGCGAGGCGGCCGGCACCCTGCCCGGCGCCGAGCGCATGCGCCCGCCGGCCGTGCTGGTGCTGGCATGCGTGGCCGCCGAAGGGGGGCTGTCCCAGCGGCAGGTCAGCGAACGCCTGCGCATGGACCCCGCCGACGTGGTCAGCCTCGTCGACATCCTGGAGGAGAGCGGCTACCTCGAACGCCGCCGCGACCCGGCCGACCGGCGCCGCTACCGGCTGGACGCCACCGAGGACGGACGGCTGTTCCTGAGCCGCCGCCGCGAAGCCAGCCGGCGGCTCAACCAGCGGCTGTTCGCGCCGCTGTCCCCGCAGGAGCTGGAGCAGTTCACCGACATGATCGTGCGGGTGCTCGCCCGCCACGACTCCCGCTTCGCCGAGTTCGGCCCGCCCTGCGCGGGCGCCGACGACACCCCCGCCTGACCCGCCCCGGGCCGTCCCCCTCCGGGCCGTTTCCCTGTGGGGCGGGTCAGGCGACGGGCACGGCGCCGCACAAACGCAGCCGCGCCTCGTCATAACGGCGCAGCACCAGCCGCGCCACCGCGTCGTGCGCACCGATCGGCGCCGACACCCGGTCCGCGCCCGAGACCGCCATCCGGTCGTGGAAGAACCCCGGCGCCAGCAGATACGACGCCACCGCCACCCGCCCGGCGCCCCGGGCCCGCTGCTCGGCCACCACCTCCGCCAGCGCCGGGCCGCCCGCGGCGACGAACCCGTAGGGCACCGGCCGCCGCAGCCGGCGCGCCAGCAGACGGGCCGCCGCCCGCACATCGGCGATGCCCGCCGGATCGGACGACCCCGCGGCGCCCAGCACCACCGCGTCCCCGCGCCCCGGCGCCGCCGGTCCGCCCAGCCGGTCCGCCAGCGCCGCGGCGAGCATGCCGTGCGGGCCCAGCGGACGCGCCATCACCGCCTGCGGGCACACCCGCTCCACCCGCCCGGGAATGTCGATCAGCGCGTGGTAGCCGCGCGCCAGCATCAGCGGCACCACCACGACCGGGCCGCGCAGCGCAGCGGCCGCGACCTCCAGCACCGGCGCGGCGATCTCGGCGTAGCCCTCGGCGACCGGCAGCCACGGCCGCAGCGCCCGCACCCGCTCCAGCAGCACCCGCACCGGCCGCGGGCCCGCCGGGTCGCGGGTGCCGTGCGCCACCGCCAGCAGCGTCGGCGCACCGTCCCGGCCCGCCGCGTCACGCCCCACCGGGCCGTTCGCCACCGCGCCCTCCCCCGTCGCGCCCGCGCGCCTCACCCGCTCAGCTCCGCCTGCAACGGGTCGCACGCCAGCCGGTAGCCGCGCTTGACCACCGTCTCCACGATGCCCGACCGGCCCAGACCGCGCCGCAGCCGCGCCACGGCCATCTCCACCGCGTGCTCGTCGGCCTGCGGACGCGCGTCCCGGCCGTTCGCGGACGCGCCCACCACCAGCCGGCCCGGCAGCACCCCGCACAGCTCGGCCCGCGACACCACATGCCCCGGACGCCGCGCCAGCGCCCGCAGGATCGCCATCGGCGCCGGCGCGATCGGACGCAGCTGACCGTCCAGCACCACCGCGTGCCCCCGCAGCTCCAGCGAGAACCCCCGCACCTGCACGCGCCGGGCCCGCCGCTCCGGCAGGTCCGACACCAGGGCCCGCACCAGCGCCCCGATGCGGGCGCGCTCCGGCTGCACCGTCGGCACGCCCCGCTCGGTGAGCTGCTGCGCGGTCACCGGCCCCACGCACGCCGCCACCACGTTGGTGCGCAACGCCTCCAGCAGCGGCTCCTCCAGCCCGTCCTCGGCCGCCACCGCCAGCGTCGCCGCCACCGCCGGCGCGCTGGTGAAGGTGATCGCGTCCACCGTGCCCGCCACCGCCTGCCCCACCAGCCGCCGCAGCGGCGTCGGGTCGTCGGTGCGCGACCAGCGGTACACCGGGATCTCCACCACCTCGGCGCCGGCGGCGCGCAGCGCCGCGGCGAACTCCGGCAGCTCCTCCCCGTACAGCTGCACCGCCACCCGCCGGCCCGCCAGATCCCTGCGCAGCAGGTACTTCAGCATCTCGGCGCAGCTCTCGGCATCCGGCGACCAGCTCTCCTGCAGCCCCGCCGAACGGATCGCGCCGCGCGCCTTGGGCCCGCGGGCCAGGATCTGCACGCCCGCCAGCCGCTCGATCAGCGCGTCGCGCATCCCCCACCCGTCGGCGGCCTCCAGCCACGCGCGGAACCCGATCCCGGTGGTGACCACGGCGTAGTGGACCGGCTCCCGGAGGCACTCGTCGGTCGCCTCCAGCAGCCGGGTGTCGTCCGACAGCGGGATCAGGCGGATCGCCGGGGCGTGCACCACGCGTGCGCCGCGCCGCTCCAGCAGCGTGGCCAGCTCCTCGTGGCGCCGCGCGGCCGTCACCCCGACCGCGAATCCCGCCAGCGGCTCACTGTCGGTTCGCATGAGTCAGGGCCACCTCCACGCGGCCGGTCGCCGGATCCCGGCGGATCGGGAAGGTGGGCAGCGCCACCTGCGGGTCGTCCAGGCACACGCCGGTGCGCAGGTCGAAGACCTCCTTGTACATCGGCGAGGCCACCGTCGGCACGCCGCCGCGGGTGCCGAGGATGCCGCGGGAGATCACGTGCGCGCCGGAGAAGGGGTCGAGGTTGGACAGCGCGTACAGCTCCCCGGCGAACGTGCGGAAGACCGCCACCTGGACGCCTTCGATGAGCGCGCACACGCCGCGTTCGGGGATCAGCTCGTCGTAGGAGCACACCGGGTGCCAGCGTCCACCGCCGCCGCGGGGCGCGGGTCCGGTGGGGCGCAGATCGGTCGTCGTGGTCATCGGCTCGCCACCTCCAGTCGCGGACCGGTCACCAGGACCGGCTTGATCTGCTCGCGTTCGGGCTCGAACGCGATGCTCGGGTCGGGGACGTCGGGCGCGTTGACGAAGGACACGAACCGGCTGAGCTTGTCGGGGTCCTCCAGCGTGTCGCGCCACTCGTCGGAGTAGGAGCCCACGTGCCGCTCCATCGCCTCCTCCAGCTCGGCGCAGATGCCCAGCCGATCCTCGATGATCACCTCGCGCAGGTAGTCCAGGCCGCCGTCCAGCGACTCCAGCCAGCTCGCGGTGCGCTGCAGCCGGTCGGCCGTGCGGATGTAGAACATCAGGAACCGGTCGATCAGCCGGACCAGGCCCTCGTCGTCCAGGTCGGTGGCCAAAAGGTCGGCGTGCCGGGGGCGCATCCCGCCGTTGCCGCACACGTACAGGTTCCAGCCCTTGTCGGTGGCGATCACCCCGAAGTCCTTGCCCTGCGCCTCGGCGCACTCGCGCGAGCAGCCCGACACCGCGGCCTTGAGCTTGTGCGGGGCGCGCAGCCCCCGGTAGCGCAGCTCCAGCTTGATCGCCATGCCGACCGAGTCCTGCACGCCGTAGCGGCACCAGGTGGACCCGACGCACGACTTGACGGTGCGCAGCGCCTTGCCGTAGGCGTGGCCGGACTCGAACCCGGCGTCGACCAGCCGCTTCCAGATGTGCGGCAGCTGCTCCACCCGGGCGCCGAACAGGTCGATCCGCTGCCCGCCGGTGATCTTGGTGTAGAGGCCGAAGTCGCGGGCGACCTCGCCGATGACGATGAGCTTGTCGGGGCTGATCTCGCCGCCGGGGATCCGCGGGACCACCGAGTAGGTGCCGTTCTTTTGCAGGTTGGCCAGGAAGTGGTCGTTGGTGTCCTGCAGCGCGGCCTGCTCGCCGTCCAGGATGTGCCCGTTGCCGAGGCTGGCCAGGATGGAGGCCACCACGGGCTTGCAGATGTCGCAGCCGCGGCCCCGGCCGTGCTCGCTGATCAGCTCGGTGAAGGTGGTGATGCCGCGCACCCGCACGATGTCGAACAGCTCGGCGCGGCTGTAGTCGAAGTGCTCGCACAGGGCCTTGCTGACCTCGACGCCCGCGGCGGTCAGCTCGGCGTCCAGGATCTTCTTCACCAGCGGGACGCAGCTGCCGCAGGTCGCCCCGGCCCTGGTGCAGGCCTTGACCTCGCCGAGGTCGGTGAGGCCCTGCTCGCGGATCGCGCAGCGGATCGCATCGGCGGTGACGTTGTTGCAGTTGCAGATCTGGGTGGCGCCGGGCAGGTCGCCGCCGGCGGCCTCGGTGCCGCCGAACAGCGCCTGCTCGGGAGAGCCGGGCAGCTCGGCGCCGACGTAGGCGCGCAGGGTCGGGTAGGCCGACGCGTCGCCGACCAGCACTCCGCCGATGAGCGTGCGGGCGTCGTCGCTGACGACCAGCTTCTTGTAGACCCCGCCGACCGGGTCGGTGTAGGTGACGTCCAGGGCGCCCTGGTCGGGTCCGGCGAACGGGTCGCCGAAGCTGGCCACGTCCACGCCCATCAGCTTGAGCTTGGTGGACAGGTCGGCGCCCTCGAAGCGGGCGGGGCTGTCCAGGCCCGCCGCGACGGCCAGCAGCTGGTCGGCGACCACCTCGGCCATGCTGAAGCACGGCGCGACCAGCCCGTACACCTGGCCGTTCACCAGCGCGCACTCGCCGACCGCCCAGATCGCCGGGTCCTCGGTGCGGCAGGTGTCGTCGACCACGATCCCGCCGCGCTCGCCGACCGGCAGGCCGCAGCCGCGGGCCAGCTCGTCGCGCGGGCGGATGCCGGCGGAGAACACCACCACGCCCGCGTCGACGGACGTGCCGTCGCCCAGTCCGACGCGTGCCACGCGGCCGTCGTCGCCGGCCTCCAGCCCCGCCACCGGGGTGCCGGCGTGCACGGTCATGCCGAGCGCCTCGATGTGGCGGCGCAGCATCGCCCCGCCGCCCTCGTCGAGCTGGCGCGGCATCAGCCACGGCGCCACCTCGACCACGTGCGTGTCGACGCCCAGCCCCTGCAGCGCGCGGGCGGCCTCCAGGCCGAGCAGGCCGCCGCCGATGACGACGCCTCCGGCCCCCGGTCTCGACGTCGCAAGGTCGCGGCAGTGGGCGCGGATGGCGTCCAGGTCGTCGATGGTGCGGTAGACGAACACGCCCGGCAGGTCGCGGCCCTGCACGGGCGGCACGAACGGCGACGACCCGGTGGCCAGCACCAGCGCGTCGTAGTCGACCCGGCGTCCCGAGGCGGTGCGCACGGTGCGGCGCTCCCGGTCGACGGCGACGACCGGGTCGCCGGTCAGCAGCGTCACGCCCTCGTCGTGGGCGGGGCAGGCCAGGTCGGCGTCCGCGGTCAGGTAGGAGGTCAGCGCGACCCGATCGTAGGCGGGCCGGGTCTCCTCCCCGATCACCGTGACCTGCCAGGCGCCCGCCTCGTCGCGTTCGCGCAGCGCCTCGACCAGCCGGTGCCCGGTGGGCCCGTGCCCGACGACGACCAACTTCATGTGCCCGTCTCCTCCTGCGTCGGTCATGCTGCGATCCTGTGCAGGGGTCGTTTCGCGGTTGCGTCCCGTTTGTCACCGGCGTGTTAAAAGACCCTCACGCCGAAATCGAAACGTGGTCATCTCGCATTGGACGGCGGAAGAATTCCCGCCGGGGTTCCGAAAAGCGCGAAACCCCGCCGTCTTGACGGCGGGGTCGCGTTGCGGCCGTGTCTCTCGGCACCCATCGCGCGCCCATCGCGCGGACGGGGCGGCCGCGGGGCGGGCGGGCGCGCCGGGTGTGCGCGCCCGTGCGGGGCGGCTCGGGCGGCGTCGGGCCGGGCTCGCGCACGGCGCACGGGCCCATGTGTGTCAGGGTGTGTTACCCGGCGGGCACCGAGTCCTGTTCGTCCAGCCACGCCACGATGCCCTCCAGGGCGTCCCGGCATCCGCCGCACCCGGTGCTCGCACGCGTCTGCTGGGCGACTTCGTCGGCAGTTCGCGCGCCTTTCTCCCAGCACGCCCGGATCTGCCTTTTGGAGACGTTGTTGCAATGGCACACCGTCGCCGCGTCCGGCATCCGCACCGGCGAGTCGGCGGCCTGCGCCCCGCCCAGCCCGGTGAAGAACAGGCTCAGCCGGTCCGACGGCAGCGGCGCCGCACGGTCGTACAGCTGCGTCAGCGTCCCGGCGGTGCCGGTCTCGCCCAGCAGGATCGCGCCGATCAGCCGGTCCCGCCGGATCGCGACCTTCTTGTAGGTGCCGCGGCTGGCGTCGGCGAACCGCATCACCTCCACCTCGGGGTCGTCGTCGCCGAAGTGCGTCTCCCCCATCGCCACCAGGTCCACGCCCTTGGCCTTCAACCGGGTGATCTGCCGCGCCCCGGTGAACCGGGCCCCGGTGTCGGCGCCGGTCAGCAGGTCGGCCAGCACCGTCGCCTGCTCCCACGCCGGCGCCACCAGCCCGTAGACGGTGTCGCCGTACTGCGAGCACTCGCCGATGGCCCGCACGCCGGGGTCGCTCAGCGACCGCAGCGTCTCGTCCACCAGGATGCCGCGGTCCACCTTCAGCCCGGCCTCCCGCGCCAGCCGCACCTCCGGCCGCACCCCGCAGGCCATCACCACCAGGTCGGCGGGCAGCCGCTCGCCCGACTGCAGCTCCACCGCCTCCACCCGGCCGTCGGCGCCGGTGGACAGCGCCCCGGCGCTGGTGCCCAGGACGGTGCGCACGCCCAGCCGGCCCAGCGTCCGCGCCAGCACACCGCCCGCGCCCTGGTCCAGCTGCCGCTCCATCAGATGCCCGGCCAGGTGCACGACGGTGACCGCAAGCCCCCGCCCGGCCAGGCCGCGCGCCGCCTCGATGCCCAGCAGCCCGCCGCCGACCACCACCGCGTGCCGCGCACCGTCGGCCGCCTGCAGGATCCGCCGGCAGTCGGCCAGCGTGCGGAACGCCTCCACCCCGTCGGGCAGGCCGTTCTCGGTGCCGGGGATCGGCGGCACGAACGAGGTGCTCCCCGTCGCGATCACCAGGGTGTCGTAGGGGGTGGCGGTGCCGTCGGAGGCGTGCACGCACTTGGCGTCCCGGTCGATGCGCTCGACCGCCACGCCCAGCCGGGCGTCGACGTCGTTGGCCTCGTACCAGGCCGGGTCCACCAGGCCGATCTGCTCGGGCCCGGTCACCCCGGCCAGCACGTTGGACAGCAGCACCCGGTTGTAGGGCTGCTGCGGCTCGGCGCCGAACACCGTCAGCGCGACCCGCCGGTCGCGCGCCCGGATCTCGGTGACCAGCCGCGATCCGGCCATGCCGTTGCCGACGACCACGATGCCCGCCGGCTTCGCGCGCCGGTCCGCCGGGCGCGCGCCGCTGTTGCTGGAGGATCGGCTCATCTGCTCGCTCCGCTCGGTTCCCGGGCCGCGCCCGATTCGTCGATCTCGCTTCCGTCGATGCCGGTCCCGTCGATGCCGGTCCCGTCGATGCCGGTCCCGTGGAATGCGCGGACGCCGCTCGCGCCGGTGCCGTCCGCCCGCGGCGCGGCCACCGGTTCCAGCCGCACCGCGCACACCTTGAACTCCGGCATCCGCGACACCGGGTCCAGCGCCGGGTTGGTCAGCAGGTTCGCCCGCCCCTCCCCCGCCCAGTGGAACGGGATGAACACCGTGTCGTGCCGGATGGCGTCGGTCAGCCGGGCCCGCACCGTCGCGGTGCCGCGCCGGCTGGCCACCCGCACGTCCGCGCCGTCGTCGATGCCCAGCCGCGCGGCCAGGTCCGGATGCATCTCCACGAACGCCTCGGGCGCCGCCTCGGCCAGCGGCCGCACCCGCCGGGTCTGCGCGCCGCTCTGGTACTGCGCCAGCACCCGGCCCGTGGTCAGGTAGACGGGGTAGTCGGCGTCGACGTCCTCCACCGCCCCGCCGTGCTCGACGGGGGTGAAGCGGGCCCGGCCGTCCGGCGTGGCGAACCGGTCGAGGAAGGGACGCGGCGTCCCCGGGTGCCCGGGCGACGGGCATGGCCAGAACACCCCGCCCTCGCGTTCGATGCGCTCGTAGGTGATGCCCGAGTAGTCGGCCGGGCCGCCCGCGCTGGCGGCGCGCAGCTCGTCGAACACCTCGGCCGGGTCGGTGCTCCACACGCCCGGCGCGTCCAGCCGCCGGGCCAGCTCCGCGATGATCTCCAGGTCGGTGCGCACCCCGTCCGGCGGCGGCACCGCCCGGCGGCGGCGCAGCACCCGGCCCTCCAGGTTGGTCATCGTGCCCGACTCCTCGGCCCACTGCGCGGTGGGCAGCACCACGTCGGCGCGGGCCGCGGTCTCCGACAGCACGAAGTCGGCCGCGACCAGGAACTCCAACGCGTCCAGCCGCTGCTCCACCGCCGCCGCGCGCGGCGCCGACACCACCGGGTTGGACCCGAACAGCAGCAGCATCCGCGGCCCGCCGGGGGTGCCCAGCGCCGACAGCAGCTCATAGGCCGACCGTCCCGGCCCCGGCAGGGTCCGCGGGTCCACGCCCCACACCGCGGCCACGTGCGCGCGGGCCGCCGGGTCGTCGATCTTGCGGTAGCCGGGCAGCTGGTCGGCCTTCTGGCCGTGCTCGCGTCCGCCCTGCCCGTTGCCCTGCCCGGTCACGCACCCGTACCCCGAGCCCTCGCGGCCGGGCAGGCCCAGCGCCAGCGCCAGGTTGATGAACGCGGTCACCATGTCCACGCCGCGCGCGTGCTGCTCGGCACCGCGCGCCGTCAGGATGTAGGAGCGCCGCCCGCGCGCCAGCAGCCGCACCGCTTCGCGCATGTGCGGCACGGGCACGCCGGTGATGCGTTCGACGCGGTCGGGCCAGTAGGAGTTGATCACCGTGCGCACCGCCGCGAACCCGTTGGTGCGCGCCGCGATGTACTCCTCGTCCACCAGGCCCTCGGTGAGCGCCAAGTGCAGCATGCCGTTGGCCAGCGCCAGGTCGGTGCCGGGCGTGGGCTGCAGATGCAGATCGGCCTGCTTGGCGGTGGCGGTGCGCCGCGGGTCCACCACGATGAACGCGCCGCCCGCCCGCTGCATGGCGGTGACGTGCCGCATGAACGGCGGCATCGTCTCGGCCACGTTGCCGCCCGCCAGCAGGATCGCCTCGGCGGCCGCCAGGTCGGTGATCGGGCCGGGCAGTCCCCGGTCCATGCCGAACGCCCGGCCGACCGCGGCGGCCGCCGACGACATGCAGAACCGCCCGTTGTAGTCGATCTGCGCGGTGCCCAGCGCGATGCGGGCGAACTTGCCGAGCTGGTAGGCCTTCTCGTTGGTCAGGCCGCCGCCCCCGAACACCGCGACCGCGTCGGGCCCGTGCGCGTCCCGCAGCCGCCGCACCTCGGCGGCGATCCGGTCCAGGGCCTGGTCCCACGTGCAGGGCTCCAGCGGCGCGCCGCGCCGGGGGCGCATCAGCGGCGCGGTCAGCCGGTCCGGAACGGTCAGCACCTCGGCCGACGTCCAGCCCTTCTGGCACAGGCCGCCCTGGTTGGCCGGGACGTCCGTACGCGGCGTCACCCGCAGCGGCGGCCCGGCGCCGGGGCGTGCCGCCGCGGCGGGCGGCGGCCCTCCGCCCAGGTTCATGCCGCACTGCAGGGCGCAGTAGGGACAGTGGGTCGGGGTGTCGGTCATGTCCCCGAGGTTGTTCGGGGCCCGTTTCGCGTCGGGGTCCCGCGTGTGACCCCGCTGTTAAAAGCGGCTCACGCACCCCCGTTCACCAGGGACAGGACGATGCGGCCCCCGCCGGTGCCGCCCCTCGCGGGCGCGCCGTCCGCCGCGGCACGTCCGACGATCTTCGACGCGTGCGCGTCAAGCGTTGTCAGACATCAGTCGAGTCCGTTTCGTCGCAAATGCTCCGTCTGTCGCACGGATCGGCGGCGCCGCGGCGGGCCCGCAGCAGGAACCGTCCCCACCGGTCCGCCGGGCGCGATCACGGCGCGGCCGACACGCCTAACCTCGGTACATGCCCGACCTTGCTTATTACGCCTCACTGCCGCGCACCCGCGGAGCCGCCGCCGCACTGCTGCTCGACGACCTGGGACGGGTGCTGCTGGTCAAGCCCACCTACAAGGAGGGCTGGTTCCTGCCCGGCGGAGTGATCGAGGCGGGCGAGTCGCCCCTGGCCGCGTGCCTGCGCGAGTGCGAGGAGGAACTCGGCCTGGTCCCGCGGCTGGACGGCCTGGTCTGCGTGGACTGGGGACCGCCCCGCGACGGCGTGGACGCGGTCAACGTGTTCGTGTTCGCCGGATCGCTGACCGACAGCGAGATCGCCGCGATCCGGCTGCCCCCCGAGGAACTGTCCGACCACGTGCTGGTGGCGCCCGAGAAGGTGCCCGAGCTCGCCCCGCCGCACATCTCCCGCCGCATGGAGCCCAGCCTGCGCGGCCTCGTCGAGCACCGCGCCGTCTACCTGGAGGACGGCCGCGAACCCGGATACGGCGCCGCCCCCCTGGCCCCCGGCACCTGCCCCGGCCGCCCGGGGTAGACACGCGGCCGGACGGGTAGGCCGCAGGCGACGGACGAAGAACGGGGGGACCGTCGATGGCAGCCTGCGAAGTGTGCGGAAACGACTACGCGCTGAGCTTCGAGGTGCACGCCCAGGGCGCCGTGCACGTCTTCGACTCGTTCGAATGCGCGATCACCAGGATGGCGCCGATCTGCGAGCACTGCCAGTGCCGCATCCTCGGCCACGGCGTCGACGTGGGCGGGCACTGGTACTGCTGCGCGCACTGCGCCCGCACCGCCGACCCGCGCAGCGCCGAACTGGTCGCCGACCACGCCTGACCGGCCGCGCCCGACGGCCGCACCTGACCAGCCGCGTCCGACCTGCCGCGTCCGACCTGCCGCGTCCGCCCGGCTGTCTCCGCCCGGCCGGGCCCGCCGCCCGCCGGCGCCGCCGACACCCGAGCCGCCGGA
>NZ_BAABDO010000113.1:0-22202 GCF_039539665.1 Actinomadura keratinilytica | reverse complement strand
GCCGCGGCGACCGCGTGCCTGACCCGCGCCGCCGCGCCGGGCCGGTTCGCCCAGGGGCGTCCGGGCGGCGGTCCGAACGCCTGCAGGGCGATCAGCGCGGCGGACGCCAGGTCGTGCCGCCGGTGGGCGCGGCGCCGCTGGCGGGCGACGATGCGCATGCCGCGCGCGGTGAGGGCGCGCTCCAGGTTGCCGATGGGGATCAGGTGGAGGCTGCGGGGTTGCAGCCACCCCGCCCAGAAGCGGCGCAGGAGCCGCCCGGCCGGGCATTCGGGGTCGGGCAGTTCCACCAGCAGGTGCCCGCCGGGCGGGAGCATCTTGACGGCCAGGTCGAGTTCCGTGGCCGGGTCGGGGACCTGCTCCAGGTGGCGGTGCATGCTGATGACGTCGTAGCGTCCGGCCAGCTCGTCCGCCAGGTCGGCGAGGGCGCCGCGGTGGGGTCGGCGCAGCCAGCCGCGTGCTGCCGCCTCCAGGACGCCGTCGCCGGGGTCCAGCCCGTCGAACTCGGTGCCGGGCAGGACGGCGCGTGCGGCGCGGCAGAAGTGGCCGTGGCCGGTGCCCACGTCCAGCCATGCGCGCGGGGCCAGGTGGGCGGCGGCGGCCATGTCGGCCCGGGCCGTGTGGACGCGGCGCTGGGCGGCCAGGGCGTGTTCGGCGGATTCGGCGGCGAGGCCGTCGTAGACGTCGCGCCGGTAGAACTCCAGGCCGGCGGCGTTGAGCGGGGGGTTCTGGAAGATGTGGCCGCACTCGCGGCACCGGTCGAGCGTGAACCGGCCGGGCTTGGCCTGGACGACGTCGCCGGTGGTCATGTGGTGCTGCAGGGCGCGGGCGCCGCACCAGGGGCAGTCGGCCCGGCGGAGGTGGAAGAACCGTTCCACCCCGTCGGCCAGGGCCGTGCCGTACCATTCGCGGGCCTCCGCCAGGGCCTGCTCGCGCCGCCGTTCCCACGGGCAGGGCGCCTCGGTGAGGGTGCGCCACCAGTTCCAGGGCGTGAGCAGGAGCCGCAGCAGGGCCATGCGGTGCAGGTCCCGAGGTGAGACGGGGGCGCCGGTGAACACCAGGTAGGGGACGGCGCAGTAGACGGCCGCGGTCAGCGCCCCCCATTGCGGCGCGGCCGCCAGCGACGCCAGCACCAGGGCGTAGCTCGCCATCGAGGCGCCGACCGTCCACCGCACCGAGACGCCGAGCCCGCGCAGCCAGGCCCGCCGTCCCGTGCAGGAGGGGACGCGGCGGGGCAGACGGGTCGGCACGACCGCCAGATCGGCCGCGTAGGCGTCGCCGTGGGCACGCGCGTACTGGCGTAGGCGCAGGGTCACCGCGCCGTACTCGCCGGGGTCCAGCGCGCGGGGCCGGGCCCCGGCCCGCTGCAGGAGGTCCTCGTCGACGACGGTGGCGTATCCGGCGCCGTGCCCCAGGGCGAGCGGGTCGGTCCTGTAGGCGCGGCGGTCGGCTCCCCGTGCCAGGTCCAGTGCGCGTTCCACCGGCAGGTCCCGTGGGACCAGGTCGAGCACCTGGAGGCCGTGGTGGCGGGCGTAGGCGCAGGCGGCGCGGCGCAGCTGCCCGGAGACCACGGCCCCTTCCGCCAGCAGCAGGCCGTAGGAGTCGTCGTTGCCGGGCGTGCCGGTGTCGTAGGAGCCGTCCCAGCGCAGGGAGCGCCCGCGGCGTCCCGACACGGGCAGGCGGGGCAGCGCCCGCAGCCGGCGGCGCAGCCGCAGCGCGTTGGCCAGCAGCCCGGCGGCGACGGCGAGCGGCAGCCAGATCACGCCAGCTTCTCCAGCCGGTCGGCGGCCGCGGCGGCGCCGCCCGCCGCGGCGAACGAGTCCTGGATGCGCACGGCGGCCGCCCGGTGGGCGTCGTCGGTGAGCACCGCGCCGAGCGCGGCGCGCAGCTCGACCGGTGCGGCCCGGCCGAAGCCGACCGCGATCCCCGCGCCCGCCTCGGCGACCAGGCGTGCGATGACCGGCTGGTCGTGGCGGATGGGCGCGACCACCAGCGGCAGCCCGTGCGCCAGGCCCGCGCAGACGGCGTCGTGGCCGCCGGGGCACACCACCGCCGCCCGGCCCGCGGCCATGCGTTCGAGCAGGGCCGGCTGCGGGACGTCGGGGCGGACCAGCGCGTTCGGCGGCGGCTCGGGGACCGCGTCCGGCGGCGCGGCGAACACCGCCCGCACGGTCAGCGCGGCCACGTCCTCGGCGGCGACGCGCAGGAACCGCGCGGCCGCCGCGTCGTGCCCGGCGCCCGCCCCGGCGCCCGGCGTGACCAGCACGGCGGGTCGGCCGTCCAGCCACTCCCAGGGGAAGTCGCCGCCGCGGGGGCGGGGCGGGACGGGGCCGACGAACGCGAAGCGGTCGGGGAAGACCGACGTGTCGCCGATCAGCGCACCGGTGGCGAACACCAGCACCAGGTGGTCGGAGAAACGCGGGTCGAGCAGGTCCTCGATGCCGTGGTCGAGCTGGAAGTCGCCGATCAGCTCCCGTATCCGCTCCTCCTCGTCGGGTGCGTCCCGCAGCGGCCGGGCGAACTCGAAGGGCGTCGCCGCCGACGTCGCCCACGGCAGGCCGCGCAGGCGGGCGGCCACGGGCGCGGCCAGCACCTGCTGGTCGGACACCACCACGTCCGGGCGGAACCGGTCGATGGCGGTCTCGACGCCGGGCATCATGGCGTGCCCCAGGGGAACGATGAGGTCCTCCCACAGGGAACGCAGGGCGGAGGGGATGTGCGGCTCGTCCGGGAGGTCGCTCCGCGGGGCGGCGACCTCGTCCCCGGCCGGGTAGACGCGGGCGTTGCGCGGCACCAGGGGTTCCACTGCGGCGCGGGGGCCGACCCAGGCGACCCTGTGGGCGCGCCGGGTGAGTTCGGCGGCCACCGCGACGGTGGGGGTGATGTGGCCCGTCAGCGGCGGCACGGCGAACAGGAACCGCGACGCCTTGGCTTTGCGCCGGGTGGACGGCATGCCGGGCGTGGGGGCGGTCACCGCGCCCAGCGGCGGCACCCGGACGCGACGCGCCCTCACCTTGCACCACCGCCCGCGGCCCCGGTGAACACCACCTGCGCCTCGTCGCCGTACGCCAGTTCGCGCAGCAGGGCGGCCACGGCCGCGTCGGGGTCGATCGGCGGGACGCCGGCGGGCGCCGCGCCGCCGTCCCCGGCCCACGGGCCCCAGTCGGCGACCAGAACCCGGCCGCGCAGCTCGGTGCGCCACACGCGGGCCAGGGTGTCGCAGGCGTCGCAGGCGGCGGCGTGGTCGGCGTGGCCGGGCCCGCCGTAAACGCCGGCGACGCCGCCGAACACCACGAAGAACCGCAGGTCCGGGCGGACGGAGGCGGCCAGCGCGCGGGCCCCGTCCACCTGGGTGCGGTAGACGCGGGCGAACGCCTCGGGGTCCTTGTCGCGGGCCGGGCCGTCCGCGGGCAGGCCCGCGCCGTGCACGACGCCGTCCAGGCGGCCGTGCCGGGCGTACACGTCCTCCACGACGGCCCGCACGGCCTGCGGGTCGCGCACGTCGACGGCGTGGCAGCGGACGGACGCGGCGGTGCCGTGCAGCGCCTCCAGGGCGGCGCGGACCTCCCGCTCGGCGAGGATCCGCCGGATGGCCGCGTCGATCTCGGCGGGCGTGCGGGCGCCCTGGGCCAGCAGCGTGCGGCGCAGCGCCGCCTCGTCGGGGGCCGCGGCGATCACCGTGTCCTCCGGTCCGGGCGGCCGCGGGGTGCGGTCGATGAGTTCCAGATGGCAGCCGGCGGCGCGGGCCAGCTCGCGGGCGAGCCGGGCGGTGATGCCGCGGGCGCCGCCGGTGAGCAGCACCACGCTGTCGCGGTCCAGGCCGAGGCGCGCGGCGGCGGCCTGCTCCGCGGCGGGTTCGCCGGCGGGGGCGGCGGGCGGTTCGGCCGGGACGACGACGAGCGTGCGGCGGCGGCCCTCCGCGTCGTGGCCGATCTCCACCGGCGCGTCGGAGGTCAGCAGCTCGGCCAGGATGCGCTCGGCCACCGCGCGCGGGTTCTCCTTGGTGTCGACGTCGATCGCGCGCACCAGCGTCTCGGGGTGCTCCCGGGCCAGGGTGCGGGCCAGTCCGCGCAGGCCCGCCCCGGGCGTCGGGTCGCCGACGCCGCCTGTGTACTCGTGTCCGAACGTGCCGCCCGAACCGGAGGCCAGCACCAGCCAGCGCAATCCGCCCCGCAGTGCGTCGCGGACGCCGCCGTAGGCGCCCGGCAGGACCGGGCCGGTGCCCGGGCGCAGCGCCGCCAGGTGGATCAGGCCGTCGCACGGCGCGTCCGGCTCCAGCGGCGTGCGCACCTGCGCGCCCTGCTGTTCCAGCAGATCGGCCAGCTCCAGCGCGATCCCGCAGCCGTCGTCGACGATCAGGAAGCGGCGGCCGTCGAACCGTCCGGGCTTGGGCGGGGGGATCGGCAGGGGCGGCAGGTCCGCCATCCGCACCACCTGCCGGGCGGGCGCCGCTCCCGCCGGCTCGGCCCCCGTCTCCGGCTCCGTCTCCGTCTCCGGCTCCGGCGCGGGCCGGGGCGTCGGCGGCTCGGCCTGCGCGCGGCCCGCGTCCCGCCCGGGTGCCTGCGGGCCGGGTTCCGGGGCGGGACACGGCCGGGGCTCGGGCACGGTGGCCGCCGTCGCCCTGCGCAGCACGTCCGTCGACTCGGCGGCCAGCGCCTCGGCGGCCAGCGCCTCGGCCGGCAGCGGCTCGGCGGCCGGGGTCCCGTCCTCGGCGCGATCGTCCCCGTCGTCGTCGGCGGCGCCGAGGAAGCGCAGCATGACCTCGCGCTGCGCGGCCACCAGCTCCCGGGTGGCGCGCAGGTACTCCAGCACCGCCGCCTCGGCGGCGTCGGCGTCCGGCGGGGCCGGCGGCGGGAAAGCCCCGGCGGGACGGACATCACGATCAGCATCCATGGTCGCTCCCGTGGTCGGCGCGGTGGTCGGCCGCCCGCCGTCGACGCGGCGGACGCGATGCCCGTTCACGGTCCAGCCGGGCGCCGCGGCGGAGGGCGGGACGGGCCGCGCGTCGCGCCCGGCGAACAGCGCCGCCGCGTCCACCGGGACGCCGGCGACCGCCAGTCCGGCCAGCGCGCACAGCAGGCCCTCGATGCCGCCGCCGGGCGCGTCGCACGCCACGGCGGTGTGCGGACGGTCGCCGAGGATCTCCCCGACGAGCCCCGCCAGCCCCCGTTCCGGCCCGGCCTCGACGAACACCCGGGCGCCCGCGGCGTACATCGCCTCGATCTGCTCGACGAACCGGATCGGCGCGGCGACCTGCCCGGCGAGCGTGGCGGCCAGCTCCCCCGGGTCGCCGTCGTACGGCGCGGCGGTGGTGTTGGACCACACCGGGAAGGCTGGCGAGCGCAGGTCGCGGCGCCCCAGTTCGGCGCGCAGTACGGCCGACGCGCCCGCGACCAGCGGGCTGTGCTGGGCGCACGCGGCCGGGACGGGCCGCACGACCAGGCCGCGGCGGCGCAGCTCGGCGACCGCCCGTTCCACGGCCGCGGTCGTCCCGGAGATCACCACCCGGCGCGGCGCGTCGTGCCCGGCGACGACGACGCCGCCGACCCCCGACAGCGCCGCGCGGACCTCGCCGAGCGCGGCGGACACGGCGGCCATCGCGCCCGGGTCGGCGCCGCCGGAGACGCCGCCGGACGCCCCGGCCGCCGCCAGGACGGCGTCGGCGCGCGCCGCGCCGATCGCCATCAGGTCGTCCTCGCCGAACACCCCGGCCGCGTCCAGCGCCACCAGCTCGCCGTACCCGTGCCCGGCGGCCATGTCGGGACGCACGCCCAGCTCGGTGAGCAGCCGGTGCAGGGCCAGCCCGGCGATGCCGGCGGCGGGCTGCGCGGCGCGGACGCCGGCGAGGGCGGCGCGCTGCCGTCCGGCGTCCTCGGGTGTGAACGCGGCGGGCGGGAACATCGCGGCGGCGTGCCGTCCGCCGTCCAGGCGCAGCAGCCGCCGCAGCCGCGGGAACGCGGTGAACAGGTCGGCGAGCGCCCCGGGCCGCATGCCGCCCGGCCCGGGGAACAGGAACGCCACCCGCCCGGGGTCGGCCCCGGCCGCCGGGTCGGCGGTGAACACGCCGGGCGCGGCCCGGAACTCGCGGGCGGCGGCGATCTTGGCGCGCAGGTCGTCGGGGCCGGTGGCGACGATCGCGACCCGCACCGGGCCGTCGTCGGCGGCGCAGGTGCGGGCCAGGTCCCGCAGCCGCGCCCCGGTCGCGGCGAGATCGCCGAGCCGGTCGAGCCGGTCGCGGGCGGCGGCGCGGTCGGCGCCCCGGACGAGGAACAGCTCGGCGGGCCAGGCGTCCTGGCCGGACACCGGCTCGGGCGCGCCGGCGCGGGCGGCCAGGACGGCGTGGAAGCCGGCGCCGTTCACACCCGCGTACCGCTCGGCGGGCGGCACCGGCCACGGGCGCGCCCGGTCGCCGAACACGAACGGGCTCGTCTCGGGGTCCCAGTCGCGGCGGGGTGCGGTGATGTGCGGGGCGCCGGGCAGCACGCCCGCGTGCAGCGCGCAGGCGGTCTTGATCAGGCCGGCGAGCACGGCGGCGCCGCCGGTGTGCCCGATCCGCGCCGTGACCGACCCGAGCGTCACGCTGCCCGGCGCGGCGCCCGCCTCGGTGAACACCTGCGTGAGGGCCTGCAGTTCGGCCGCGTCGTCGGCGGGGTCGCCGGTGCCGTGGGCCTCCACCAGCCCGACGCGGGCCGGTGAGACGCCCGCGCGGGCGTAGGCGCGCCGCACCGTCCGCCGTATCGCCTCGGGACGCCGGGGGGCGGGCGCGCCGCCGGTCCCGGCCACCGCCTTGATCACCGCGTGGACGCGGTCGCCGTCGCGCTCGGCGTCGGCGAGGCGCTTGAGGACCACGCAGGCCACGCCCTCGCCGGGCGCGCTCGCCTCGCCGGCGGCGTCGCACGGCGCGCACCGGCCCGTCGGCCGCGCCGCCGCCGCGTCGTCGAAGGCGGCGTCGAACACGTCGGCGGCGCCGCACAGCACGATGTCGGCGGCGCCGCCCGCCAGCCGTTGGCACGCCAGGTCCAGCGCGTCGGCGGCGGAGGCCGCGCCGTGCGCGAAGCCGCCCAGGCCGAGGCGGCCGGCGAGGCGTCCGGCGTCCACGCCGCCGAAGATGAGCGAGCAGCGGGACCGGTCGATCCGCCGGTCGGCGCGCCCGGCGTCGGCGAGCGCCTGCGCCGCCACTTCCAGCGCCAGCAGCTGCACCGGTTCGATGTCGGCCGCCGCCGACGGCGCGATGCCGTGGGCGTGCGGGTCGAACGGCACGTCCGGCAGGAGCCCGCGGTCGGCCGGGCCGGTGTCCGGGGCGGCGCCGACGATGCCGGCCCAGTATTCGGCGGCGTCGCGGGCGCCGGGGAACACGCAGCCGATGCCGACGACCGCGACGTCCAGGGGCGGCGCGCCGTCCTCGCCGGGCCGCCCGGGTTCCGGTGCGGTCTGCGGCTCCGGCCGCGCGTCCGGCTCCTCGTCCAGGACGCCGACGCCCAGTGCGGCGGCCCGCGTGTCCAGGAAGCAGGTGGCGCCGGTGCTGACCTGCTCGTGCAGGGCGGTGATGGCGGTGGTGGCCGACCGCAGCGCCGCCGCCTGCCCCATCGTGTAGAGGCCCTCGCGGCGCTGCTCGTCGGGGTCCACCGGTTCCGGCGCCTCGGCGGCGGGGTCGCGGCGCACGCCCTTGGCGGCGACGCCCAGCCGCGCGAGGTTGAGCTCCTCCAGCCGCGCCCACGTCTCGTGCCGGGGCGTGCCCGCCGCCTCCAGCCTGCGCCGGGTCTCCTCGAAGGTGCGCACGTAGGGGGTGCGGGCGCACCGGGTGGCGTGCCCCGGCGAGGACTCCAGCAGCGCGGTGCCGGCGCAGTCCAGCGCCGCCTGCTGGAAGCCGGGCACGATCGCGCCCGCCGCCACGGCCTCGTAGGTGAACAGGTACGCGGTGCCCATGAGCAGGCGGACGTCGGCGCCGCGCGCGGCCAGCGGCCCGGCCAGCGCCGCGACCATCGCGGCCGACCGCTCGTCGTGCACGCCGCCCGCGAACATCACCGACAGTTCGGCGGCGGCGCCTTCGGGGGCGTCGTCGCACCACCGAAGCAGCAGCTCGACCTGCGCGTCCCACAGCGGGAACGCCGCGCGCGGCCCCACGCGGCCGCCGCACTCCATGCCCTCGAACACGAACCTGCGCGCCCCCTCGGCCAGGAACCGCTCCAGCAGCCCCGGCGACGGCGCGGGCAGGTACGTGGCGACGCCCGCCTCCTCCAGGGCCGCGGCCTGGGCGGGCAGGCCGCCGGCGATCAGCGCGAACGGCGGCGCCACCGCCCGCACCGCCGCCAGCTGCTCCTCGCGCAGCTCCGGCGGTGCGGACCCCAGGACGCCCACGCCCCACGGCCGGTCGCCGAGCCGGTCGGCGGTGTCCTCCAGCAGCCGCCGCGTCTCCTCGCCGCTCATCGGCGCCGGCGCCAGGAACGGCAGGCCGCCGTCCTGCGCGACCGCCGCGGCGAACGCCGACCGGTCGCTGATGCCCGGCATCGGCGCCTGCGCCACCGGGTACTCGCGGAAGGCGGGCGCGCCGGGCGGGGCGCCGGCGGGCACCAGCGGACGGGCCCGCACGGCGGCGCGGACGTGCGCGGCGAGCTCCGCGCGGATCGCGCGGATGACGCCGCCGGCGGTCTCGTACCGGGCGGCGAGCGGTGCGGCCAGCGCCCCGTCCTGCCCCACCGGCAGCAGCCGCGACCGCAGCCCGGTGGCGCCGAGCCGGGCGTTGATCTCCGCCGGGGCCAGGCCGTCCAGGTCGATCTCGGGCAGGTCGGGCCGCGCGTACACGCGGTGCCCGCGCACGACGCGGGTCTCGCCGCCGTCCATGGCGGTGAGCGCCGCGGCGACGTCGTCCGGCAGGTCCATCTCCCGCACCAGCGCGAAGTGCACGTCCAGGACCACTCCGGCGGCGCCGCCCGCCACGGCCGCGGCGGCGCTGTGCGGGCCGATGCCGCCCGCCGCCCACACCGGCACGTCGATCGCCGGGTCGCCGAGCAGGCGCTGCAGCAGGACGAAGGTGGTCAGGTCGCCGACCCGGCCGCCCGCCTCGGCGCCGCGCGCGATCAGCCCGACCAGGGTCGGGCCGTCGTGGTCGCCGTCGGCGGGCAGGTCGCGGCACAGCCGGATCGCCGCCTCCGCCTCCGCCGGGTCGACGACCTCGATCAGCAGCCGCCGACCGCGCGCGAACTCCGCCGCATCGACCGGCTCCCCGGGGCGGCCCGGCGCGGTGGCGGCCGCGGCCTTCCGGCGGAGTTCGGCCTCCTCGCGGTCGAGGACGACGACGCCCTCGACCGGTCCGGTGCTGCGGGCCTGCTCGCGCCTGTGCTCGCCCGCGGGGATCACGCGGACCGCCCCGACGTCGTCGAGCCCGTTGTCGTCGACCCCGGTGTCGGACTGCCGGACGTCGGCCTGCCCGGTGGCGCCTCCCGCGCCGAACGCCCCGCCGGGCGGGGTGGGCAGCGGAACGCCGGGACCGGCGGGTTTCGCGTCGCCGGGTGAGGTCGGCGCGGGGACTTTGGGCGAAGCGCTCTGCCCGCTTCGGACCGCGGCGCCGCGCGCCTGCGGCACCGCGATGGGCGCGCCGCCCTGCACGCCGGCGGCGGCCAGGCCGAGGGCCGCGGCGTCGATGACGACGGTGTCGACGGCGTCCGGCAGGTCGGCCGGGCGGACACCGCATCCGGCCGGGACGCGGACGCCGAACGTGCCGTCCCACCACCGGCCGTCCTCGGCCAGGGCGGCGAGCGCGGCCGCGCGGTCGGCGGCGAGGTCGAGCACCCCGAGGGCGTCCGCCAGCGCGGCGGCGGCCGCCAGCCGCGGGGCGGTCCTGCCGAACGGGGCCATGGCGACGATGTCGAAGGGCACCTCGGTCGGCGTTGCGGACGCCGGGCCGGTCGGCGGGCGGTCGCGGTGCCCCGCGTCCGCCTCGGCCCGTGCCGGCCGTCCGGCCTCCCCGGCTCGGAGCTCGCCCCTGTCAGCCGTCATGCGCTGCCCCCCGACGTTCCCCCGACGTTCCCCGACATCACGTGCTCACCCGCGGGCCCGGGCCCGCGACGCTGCGCAACACTACGGTCGGTGACGAGACCGGCGCGGGGACGACACACCAGGAAGCGTGCTGATCAACGCCTTCCCAGAGGTTCTATGGAAGGTCCCTTGACCGGCGGGAACGAGACGGGTCGGGGGCGACCGGGCGCCGGATCAGACGCTGGCGGCCTCGCGGCGGTGGGCGCGGATGCCGTGGCGCAGCACGCCCTCGTCCAGCCAGCGGTCCAGGTGCGCCCAGGTGGTGGTGCGGGCGGCGGGCCCGGTCAGCACGCCGAGGTGCCCGCCGGGCGCGGCCACCGTGCGCAGCTTCGGCGAGCCGGTGAGCCGCCGGGCGACCGAGCGGACGGCCGCGACCGGCGCCACCGCGTCGCCGCGGCCCGCGACCAGCAGCACGGGCACCCGCACGTCCGCCAGCCGCGCGCGGCGGCCGCCGACCTCCAGCCGGTCCCCGGCCGGGGCGAGCTCCCGCACGAACGCGGTGTAAACCTGCTCGGCGGTGCGTCCCGGGGCGGCCGGCATCATGCCGAGGAAGTGGTCGACCGCCTCCTCCTGCGCCAGAAACTCGGCGATGTCGAAACCTGTCACGATCTTGTGAGGGCGGCGCAGGTATCCACCGATGTCGGCATAGCGGAAAGCCCGCCGCAGCAACGCCTCCGGCCGGTCGCCCAGCATCCCGGGCAGGCCTCCGGGGAACGGCGCGGGCGGCGGCCCGGCCGGGATCGCCACCGCGGCCACCGAGGCGATCGGCAGCGTGGGGTCGGTGGCGGCCAGCAGCGAGTGCGCACCGCCCAGGCACCACCCCACGAGCTGCACGGGCTGCCCGCCCGCGTCCCGGCTGACGGCGCGGATCGCCGCGGGCAGCACCCGTTCCGCCCAGGCGGCCAGCGCGGGCCCCCGGTCGGCGAAGCGGGGCGTGCCGGGATCCAGCAGGTAGGTGCGCCGTCCCCGGGCCACGGCATGGCCGATCAGGCTGCAGCCCCGGCGCAGGTCGTAGCAGCGGGCGGGCGCCGCCAGCGGCGCCACGAACAGCACCGGCGGCCCGGTGGGGATCACGCCCTCCGGCGGCCGGTAGCGGTGCAGACACCCCCGGGGCTCGGCCCCGGCCGCCTCGGCGGGCATCGGACGCAGATCGGCGACACGGCCGGACAGCACCTTGCGGGCCAGGTCGGCCGCGGCGTCGCACATGCTCCGGGGGGACGGTTTCATTTCGCTGGTGTCCACTCCGTTCGGCGAGCCGGACGCGGGAGACTCTCCGACCATTCTGCGTGCATGCACGGTGAGTTCCGCATCTCATCCCTGTGAAGAGCGCGTTAAATCCGCCGGGCCGTCCCGGCGTCTTCCCGCGGGCGCCCGCCGGACACCGCGACGCGCGGCGGAGGCGGCGGCCCTAGGCTGGGAGCCGTGGTGCAGGAAGGGCCGTTCGAGTACGGCAGAGACGGGCCGAAGGTGATCGTCACCGGGGTGGACGGCTCGGAGACGTCCTTGCGGGCGGCCTCCTACGCCTGGGGGCTGGCGCGGCGCAGCGGGGCGCGGCTGCTGCTGGTGCATGTCACCCCGCTGACGTCGATGTCGACGCTCACCCCGGGCGGCGCGGCGGTGCTGCGCGAGGCCAGCGAGGAGATCGTCGCCGAGCTGCGCGCGGAGCTGGAGCGCGCGGCGGCCGTGCGGCCGGAAGGGGTGCGTTACGAGCTGCTCGTCGAGCAGGGCGACGCGTACGCGGTCCTGTCGCGCGTCGCCGACGAGCACCGCGCCGACGCGGTGATCGTCGGGGCGTCGCAGCAGGCGGGGCACCGGCTGATCGGCTCGGTGGCGGTGCGGCTGGTGCGCGCCGGGCGCTGGCCGGTCACCGTGGTGCCCTGAGCCTGGTCTCCGGCGGCCGTGAGCGTAAAGACGCAGGGGCAAAGGGACGCGGCGGCCTGGATCGAGCACGACGAGCCCCTCGCCGGCGGCCGCCTCGACCTGCGCGCACGGCGTCGTTCAGTAGGGCGCGCGCGGAGGCGGCGGCCAGGACATCGACCACGCGCCGGCGGCCGCCACCGACCCGGTGATGAGGCAGCCGGTCACCAGGTTGAGCGCCGCGGTGGCCAGCGCGTCGTCGAGCGGGGCGCGCACCGTCAGCGGCAGCAGCGTCAGCAGCAGGACGGCCAGCGCGCCGATCCAGCCGAAGGCGCGCACGGGGCGCGCGGCCACCGTCGCCAGGACGTTCAGCAGCGCGGTCGCCTGCAGTCCCGCGGCCGCCGCGCACAGCGCGTACGTCGCGGCCACCGGGACGGCCCGGCCCTGATGCCCGCCGAACGCGGGCACGTCGAACCCGAACAGCCCGCGCAGCACCAGCACCCCCGCGAACGCCGCGCCCGCGGCCGCCGCCGACACGCCCGCGCCGCTCAGCCACAGGCGCCGCTCGTTCACCTGCGGCGGCTGCGAGAACGCCTCGTGCAGCGCGACGAACCGCCGGTAGCGGGCCATGGCGCTGTCGGCGCGCCACGCCGACCGTCCGATCCCGGACTGGCACCGGAAGGAGCGCTGCCAGGCGCGCGGCGGCGCTCCGTCCGCGCCGTGGCGGCGCGGACGCCCGGCACGGTGGCCGGAGCCCTCCGTGCCGTGCCGGTCCCTGTCGGGCGAGTCTCCCCAGGACCGTCCGAACGGGGTCCCGGCCATGGCGCCTCCCCCTGTCCCCCGACACGAACGACCCAGGTGCTACCCGGCCACGTGCGGTGAACTCCCCCGGCATCGACACTTTGCGGTCATTTGATGCCCCATCGCCATACCCGTCGGGGTGGGAGGTAACGTTCGGTGGGGGCGAATGCCACCGGAAGCGACCACGGAGGGCGGAGCGGTGTCGGCGGACGTACGCGAGTTCACCGTGGCCGAGGCGCGCGCCCTGATCCCCGAGGTGCGCGAACGCGCCGCCGAGGTCGTCCGGCTCCGCGCCGACCTGGCCGAGCTCGCCCTGGACCTGCGCACCTGCGGGGCGTCCCCGCTGGGCGGGGTGGCCGAGGCGAAGGCGTTCGAGGCGCGGCTGGACGAGCAGATCGCCTGGTTCACCGGCCAGGGCATCGAGATCAAGGGCATCGCGCCGCTGCTGCTCGACTTCCCCGCCGTGCTGGACGGCCGCTCGGTCCGCCTGTGCTGGCTGGAGGGCGACGCCGAACTGGGCTGGTACCACCGCACCGAGCTCGGCTTCGCGGGCCGCCGCCCCCTCCCCTGAGGACGTCCGGTCCCCGGGAACGCCGGAGGGGGTCCCGGGAAGCGCCCCGCTCCCAGAACCCCCTCGCTCGCAGGTGCGGCGCCCGGCGCCGCCCCCTTGCTCAGACCTGTCCGGCCTTCTCCAGCGCCTCGCAGCAGGTGTCGGTGATCAGCCGGGTCACCACGTACGGGTCGCAGTTGGCGTTCGGGCGGCGGTCCTCGATGTAGCCCTTCTTGTCCACCTCGACCTGCCACGGGATGCGCACCGAGGCGCCCCGGTCCGACACGCCGTAGCTGTACTCGCTCCACGGGGCGGTCTCGTGCATGCCGGTCAGGCGGCGCTCGATGTCGGCGCCGTACCCGGCGATGTGCTCCTGCGCCTTGGCGCCCAGCGCCTCGCAGGCGGTGATGATCGGGTCGTAGCCCTCGCGCATCGCCTTGGTGGAGAAGTTGGTGTGCGCGCCCGCGCCGTTCCAGTCGCCCGCGACCGGCTTGGGGTCGAGGGTGGCGGCCACGCCGTAGTCCTCGGCGATGCGGTACAGCAGCCAGCGCGCCATCCACATCTGGTCGGCGACCTCCACCGGGCCGGCCGGGCCGATCTGGAACTCCCACTGGCCCGGCATGACCTCGGCGTTGATGCCCGACACGGCCAGCCCGGCGGCCAGGCAGGCGTCGAGGTGCCGCTCGACGATCTCACGGCCGAACACCTCGTCGGCGCCGACGCCGCAGTAGTAGAAGCCCTGCGGGGCGGGGAAGCCGCGCTCGGGGAAGCCGAGCGGACGGCCGTCCTTGAAGAAGGTGTACTCCTGCTCCATGCCGTACCAGGGCTCCTGGGCGGCGTACTTCTCGGCGACGGGCAGCAGCTTGGCCCGGGTGTTGGTGGGGTGCGGCGTCCCGTCCGGCAGGTACACCTCGCAGAGCACCAGCTTGTCGTCGCCCCCGCGCAGCGGGTCGGGGCAGGAGAAGACCGGCTTGAGCACGCAGTCCGAGTTCTTCCCCGGCGCCTGGTTCGTGCTCGACCCGTCGAACCCCCAGTCCGGCAGGTCGGCGCCGTCCGGAAGGATCTTGGTCTTGGACCGGAGCCGGGCGGTCGGCTCCGTGCCGTCGATCCAGATGTACTCGGCCTTGTAGGTCAACGTGCGTTCCCTTCGTGTCGCCGGTCCCGGCGGGGTTTCGGCCCTGGAAAGGTTGACAACGCCCGATTTCGGCCCCATTGCCCGTATGTGAACGGCGTGTTAAACCGGCCGCCGACCAGGCACGCCCGCACCGCACCCCCCATTTGGGACACACCAACGCCGCACCGGATCTCCGCCGGGGTGCATGCCCCGCCCCGGTGGGGGGCGCCCCGTGCGGCGGACCTCCGGCACCCCGCCGAGCCCCGTCCGCCGCCCGCGGGGACGAACCCCAACAATGCCCAATGACATGGTCAAACAGCCCGCCAAGGGCGCGGTCCCCGTCCTTACCGGCCGGTCGGACGGGGCTACCGTGAAAGGTAAGGATGTATGACTCGTCCTCCCGTCACGGGAGGCTTCCGACCGCCCGCGGGAGGCGAGCCAGGGGCGGGACCGTCCCGCCCCCGGCATCGGAAGGTGGTGTGCATCGATGACGCACCCGGCAGACATCGAGCGGCATCCCGACATAGCCGAGATGCGTACGCGGTACGAGCTCGCCGCGGCGAGTCCCACCGCGCAGGCCCTGGACGGCCTGACCGTGCTGAGCGGCCTCTACCTGGCGATCTCCCCGTGGATCGCGGGGTTCAGCGGCCTGGTGCCGATCACGGTGAACAACCTGATCACCGGCCTGGCGGTGGCCGCGCTCGGCATCGGCTTCGCCCTGGCCTTCGGCCGCACGCACGGGATCGCCTGGATCGCCCCCGTCATCGGCGTATGGACGATCATCAGCCCGTGGGTGATCGCCGGTCGCATGGAGACGACGCCGGCGATCGTCAGCAATGTCGTGGTGGGAGCGGTGATCCTCGTCCTCGGCCTGGCCACCCTGGGTCTCGCGGGCACCCGCGCGGGCGGCATGGGCATGCGCCGCCGGAGGTGACCGCCCGCGAACCCCGGCCCTCCCCCGCCGACGCGGGGAGAGCCGCCAAAGGCCCCGCCCCCGGCTCAAGGGGACGGGGCCCGCTGTCGACGCCCGCCTCCGCTCGGCGACACTGGCGGGGTGATGGTCAAGACCCTGCGCCCCCGTGACTACAACGAGGCCCTGTACGTCGGGCACTTCTTCCGCAACAAGCGCGTCCCCGTCGTGATGGACCTCACCGACCTCCCCGACGACGTGGCCCGCCAGTTCGTGGACTTCGCCGCGGGCCTGGTCTTCGGCCGCCGCGGCGACATGGAACGCCTGAGCCCCAAGGTCTTCCTGCTCATCCCCCACGGCCAGCCCAAGCCCGCCGTCCTGCCCACGGACTGCGACTGACCTCCCCGGGCATCCGGTTCGGGGCATAGGGGGCGGTACGCCGACCGGCCCGCCGCCGCGTCAAAGCCGCCGATCCGGAAACGATGGGGCCGTGCAGACCTTCCTTCCGTACGCGGATTTCGCCGCCACCGCCCGCGTCCTCGACCAGCGCAGGCTCGGCAAGCAGCGCGTCGAGACGATCCAGGTGCTGCGCGGCCTCACGGTGCCCGGGTACGGCTGGCGGCACCATCCGGCCGTGCGGATGTGGACCGGTTACGAGGAGGCCCTCGTCCGCTACGGCCTGGAGATATGCCGGCGGTGGTGCGCCCTCGGCCACAACGACACCTGCGCCGCCACGCTGACGGCGGAGCTGCGCACCGTGAACGGCAGGGCGCGGCCGCGCACCCAGGAACGGCTCGCCGAGGCCGGGCAGCTGCCGCCCTGGCTGGGGGACCCGGCGCTGCACCTGAGCCACCGTTCCGCGCTCGTCCGCAAGGACCCCGAGTTCTACGGCCCGATCTTCCCCGGCGTACCGGCCGACCTGCCGTACGTCTGGCCGCGCTCGGACCGCGACCGCGGGCGGAGCGACCGGCAGGCCCGCCCGGGCTGACCCGCTGCCCGGTCACGGCGACCGCCGCCGGCCGCGCGGGGACGATCGTTCGATGAGGCGACCGCCGCACGTCGGCTACCAGTTCCGCTCGACGGTTCCCTTGGTGGCGATCTCCGCCGTCCGCAGGGTGCGCAGCCCGGCCCGGCGGCGTCTGCTCTGCCGCACTCGGGCGAGGCGCCGCTCGTTGGCCGGGCTGCCGGGCTCGAGCTCGAGACGCCGTTCCAACCGGATCTCCGCCCAGTCGCCGAGCGGCAGGTCCGGATGCTTGCGCCAGCTCTTCGGCCGCCGGCGGCCCAGGCGTTCCTCGACCTCGTCCGCGGCGCCGTCGGCGGGCGCGCCGACCGCGTCCCGGAGGATCCACTGCACCCGGTGCCGGTCGGCACGGTGCGGGAACCGCTTGTTCAGCCGCACGGCGTTCCGCGACGACTTGTCGTTTTCGGCGTAGGCATTGCGGCGGTTGTTGGCATAACTGATCCGCTTCTTATCCCGGGGATCCCTCCGCGCCATGGATTCACCTTCTCCGCCGGGCCCGACCCGCGCCTTACCGAGCGGCGACTGTACTCGCCTCCGCCGACTCTGCCGAACGAATTGTCGCGGCTAGGACGTGTTTCGAGGTGAGGCGAGGGTCGGCATGCCGCCGCGGTCCCGGTCCCGGGCGACCAGGCCCGGCACCGGCGGCGGCGGGACGGCCGCAGCGGCCGTTCACCGCCTTCTACCCGGCCGACTGCACAGCCCGCTCTGCGGCGGAGTGCGGAATCAAACGGCTCGAACAACAGCGGGTTCGACAAGCTCGCCGTCCGTTACCAGGCCACCCGCCATCAACGCATGACTGTGATCGACTTCGAGACAGGCCCTGGCCGGCGGCTGTTCCAGCGGCGTGGGTTCGGGGCCGCCGCGGGACCGGTCACGACGTCCGGGTCAGGCGCTCCCGGTGTGCTCGACTTTCGGTGCGGCGCGGGCGCGGTCGGTGGGCCGTCTTCCCGGGTCGGCCCCGTCGGGAGATCAGCGCGTCCAGCGCCCAGGGGCCGCCGCCGAACACTGCCAGCAGCAGGAAGGACCAGGAGAACAGAGCCGCCGGCTCGCCGCCGTTGAGCAGCGGGAACAGGTCCTTGGGCAGGTGGACGGTGAAGTAGGCGTAGGCCATCGCCCCGGAGCACAGGAAGGCGGCCGGTCGGGTGGCCAGGCCGATCATCACCAGACCGCCGGCGACCAGCTCGATCACGGCCGCCCACCAGCTCGGCCACTCGCCGACGCGCGGCGGCACCCCGCCGGGCGGCCCGCCGAGGACGCCGAACAGCTTCGCGGCCCCGTGGCAGGCGAACAGCAGCCCGACGACGACACGGAACAACGACAGGACGGAGCCACGTACGTGTTGCATGAAGTCTCCTGAAGTGAACTGCAGACCCCGAACAACCCATCGGCCGGACGAGAACGCCCCCGGCCGGGGAGGGCAAACAAAACCGTAGGACACGCGTTCGCGGAACGGAACGGCCTTCCACGCCCTTTCATCGTCGAAACATCCTCCCTGAAACGACATGAAAGCTTCCTTGCCGAACGCTTCGACCTCAGATATGCAGTAATGAGAACCGGCACCCCGTTCATAAGCAAATGAACTCGCCCGCTCTCCATGGGCGAGATGTTCGCCATGACGTCTATCAGCGCCCGCTTCGGCGATGCGCACCGACAACGACGCCGCCTCGGCGCCCCCTCTGACAAACCACCGAGCCGAGGAAGGTCGCGGCCTACCACCTGCACCGCACGACGTCGGCGACGTACGACTGCGCTTGGCGGCGTGGACCCGGGAAACGGCCGGCGCCGTCCTCGTCGCCGAGGCCGATGACCAGGTGGTGGGAGCCGCCGCAGTGGCGGCGATTCCTTACCTGGAGCGTCGAGGGCGGTGTGGACGCATCGTCGCACTCGTCGCGGCGGCCGGGCGGCGGGGGCAGGGAAAACGGTCGGCGGCTCGTCGAAGCGGCAGAGGACACAGCCGGTGCCCTCGGCTGCGTCACCATGAAGGTGACCAGCGCACGAAGCCACACGAGTCGCTTCTGCCGGAATCCCGGTTACCAGGAGCGGAGCGACCGCAGTGCGCGCTGCCTCAAGGACCTACGCCCCGGCGCATGACCGGCCATCCCCGGCTCGCCCAACTTCGACGTCACGATGAACCCCGTCCACCGGCCACCGGCGGCCCGGCCCCGTCGGCACACTTTCACGTCCCATGGTCGTGGCGGGCCCGGAGCTTGTGGCAGGAAGCCCGACAGCTCACGCACCGGATGACTCACACGGCCGACCTTGGAACCGCCACGTCCCGCTGCGCCGAGGGGCGACAGCTTGTGCCATCAGCAGCTTCTGCCATTGAAGGGCAAACGATCAAGCGGAAAGCCACGCAATTCTTCGACAGAAGATACCTTACCGCGGTCATTGTCGACGACCATGCGCCAACGACGAGCCGCCGCATCGATGAGTTCCATGGCGACAGCGTCACTCCCCTTGGTTCTAGAAATAGACAACTGCGCCCAGGTGAGCATGGGACCACCCATCTTCCTCTCATACTCCTCGAGATCCCCGACCTCGAAGAAAGAAGGGGTGGACGGAGGCACCGTCACCCAAACATGCCGCCGCTCGCGCGACAGAAGGCCGTCCCGAGGTTCGAAGGGCCGCACACCCCCGAGTTCCTCCACCAGATCGAGGAACTCATCAGGGTGCACGCGATCAGCAAAAAACAGCAGAACCTCGTACACTCGCCGCACTTCTTACTCAGACCGACCCGCCCGGCCCACGAAGATCCAGGAAACCGCCGGACGACGACCACCCCCTCATGAAGGACCATCCAACCGTCCGCGCCATCGGCTGCATCAGCCACCGAAGGGCAGACGGTCAGGCGGGAAGGCACGCAATTCCTCGACGGAAAAGACCCCACCGTGGTCATTGTCGACGATCAGGCGCCACCGCCGGGCCGCCGCCTCGATGAGTTCCATGGCAAGGGCGTTACTGCCCTTGGCGCTCGAAATGGCCAGCTGCGCCCAGGTCAGCATAGGAGCACCCATCTTCTTCTCGTACTGCTCAAGATCCTCGGGCTCGAAGTAGGGGTTGCAGTCCGGCGGCACCGTCACCCAAACATGCTGCCACCCGCGCGACAGGCGGCCGTTCGCCCAGTGGTCGGGAGTCCGCTCACCCCCGACCTCCTCCACGAGATCGAGAAACTCGTCAGGCTGCACGGGATCGGCAAAAATCACCAGTACTCCGTCCGGCACTTGCACTCCTTCACTCAGACGGGCTCACCCAGTCTCCGAAGAGCCTGCTTGAGCTCGTATTCGTTGCGCACCACGATAGCACCCAGCTGCTCGATAATCGCGCGCTGCTTGCCGGACCACTGCGTGGCGAGCACGATCACCGGCTTCGCCTGCGGATTCATCTGCCTGTTGTTGAGCAGCCTTCTCACCTGCTCTTCCTTATCCATTTTACGGCCGCTCGCCACCTCGATGATCGCCTTGTTGGTCTCGATGTCTATTTCACCGAGACTGCCGTTGTTGCCGTACTTTCGGTTGAAGTCGCGTACGACGTTGCGAATTGATTTCGCGGCGGTCGCCTCAAGCCGCTTGCCCTCTTCGCCGGACCGCATCGCATCGTCGATCTTGCTGTCGACGACCCTCTTTCTGAGCAGGTCCACCTCGCGCTGAGCCTGGTTGGCGGCGTCTCTGTTGGCTTTGTTCGGGTTCCGGCGCGCCACCTCCCGCGCCCGGTCGGCGTTGGCCTGCGCCCGGTCGATGAGGCGGTCGGCATCCTCGAACCGCCCCTGTTTGATGGCATTGTCGATGTCGTTCTTGATCTGTGCGCGCTGCCTGGCGAGCAGATCGCAAAGGCGCTTGTCCGGATCGTTGTGGACGAGGAGATCGAGCCCGCCGACCGTCACGTAGAAGGTGTGGAGCCCCTCCACCGTGAGGTTGTGGACGCGCCGTTCGGCGCTGTATCGGCGCGTCTCCACCACCAGCGCCCGGCGGCCATCGGGCGCGGCCAGCATGTCGCCGAACACCAGGCGGCCGCCGTCGATCCAGTCGCGCGTGCCCGCCACCCAGAACGGATGGTTGGCGGTAGCGGTGACCACCGCGGTCGGACCGCCCAGCGCCCCGTCGAGGTCGACCACGACGTCCACCAGGTCCTTGGAACCGGCGCCGGCGATGGTCCGGGTGACCCGCCGCGGGCCGGTGCGGCCGGTCTCCGGGTCGGCGGCCCAGACCAGGTCGCCGACGGCGACGCGCTCGATGGGTTTCCGTCTCCCATCGGCCATCAGCACCAAGGTGCCGGGCGGGAAGCTGTTGGGAGCCGCACCCTCGCAGGCCGCCAGGGCCTTCCTCAACCGCTCCTGGGCGGCCTTGCGGGCATTGCGGGCCTTCTCCAGCCGCCGCTTGAGGTCCAGGTAGCGGTCGATCAGTTTGATCAATTTGGGGATCGCCTTCAGCGCCTTGCCGAGCTTGCCCCACGGGATGATCCCGATCAGACCCCAGATGCAGTCGCTGACATTCGGCTTCCGGATGCAGTTGATGATGTCGCCGGCCAGCCAGTCGAGCCCGAGCTTGGCGATCTCCTTGAGCAGGTTGAAGTTGTTCCACTCGTTCTCGACGGCCTGCGCTTCCTGGTCGGCCTTGGCGGCGGCGTCCTGCGCGGCCCGGTACTCCTGCTCTTCCGGCGACTCCCCGCCGACCGGGGCCGTGACGGGCGCACCGGGCGGCGCACTGGAGCTCGGCGACGTGCTCGAATCCGGCTTTCCGCCGCCATGACCGGGGTCGCAGTCCTTGCTGCCGACCACCCGGCAGACCGCGGCACGGACGTCCCGGGTGACCGTGTCAGGAACGGCCACCACCGTGACCGCCGCGGCGACCGCGGCCACGAGCAGAGCGATGGCGATGTAAGAGAGCGCGCCCTCACCCTGGTCCCCCAGGCGTCTGAGCATCTCGCGCCTTCCAGACTTCTAAACCCCGTTAAAACTGCAAGTCAAGCAACTCCTCCACTGCACGACAGGGCCCCCAGGCCCAACATCAGACCCAAAGTTAACGATCTTGAACATCCTCCTTCCCGACATCCAAGATCAATTTGTGGGCACCGGCGGACACGAGAAGACATGAGAACGGCGACCAACAGCGAGAATGGTCGTTTACGATCTTGAAGTGCACCAGCCGGCGACAACCCCACCCGAGGTTCTCCGGGGTGCAGCAGCACAACCATGTGCTTCAGGATCGTGCCGCCCCCGGCGTACTCGGCCGCCCGTCCAACAGTCTGTCTCGATCCATATCGAGCAGATCGCAATGGATATGATCTCAAAATGTCCACAATGCCGTTCACCAGTACGCAAACCCCACCAATTAGGCGCATGCATCTAGGCGCATCGATCGCACGCGACCCAGTCCCAAGGGCTCCTTGAGCACTGAGGGGGCAGCCGCTCACGTCCCCCCGGGCCCGCGCGCCTCCAAGGCCGGTGACACCCGGCTGACGGAGCGGTGGCGTACGGCGACGCCCCTCGACCGGCACCAGCCGTATCAGCCGCCGCCTGCCGGGCCGTGGCATCACCGCCACGCGCCGCTCCGCAGACCGGTCGAGCCCGCCGCGGACCACCCTGGTGACCGCCCGCCCGTCTTCGATGCGGCCGCCCTGACGTCGCCGCAACATGCTCGGACAGCGCGACCCCCGGCTCAGGTGACGGCGGGATATCACCACCCGCCAGGCTCACCTGTCACCACCGAGCCGAGAGCGTCACTGGCTGGACCGGCCAGCACCCGTCACCAGCTCTAATGGCACGCGAATGGCACGCAGCCTCGGTTACCGGGAGCCGACGGGGGTTGCCACGAGATCGCACGTACCGGGGTGGCGGGCAGCCTCACCACCGCCGGGAACGGCCGACGCACCAAGCGGCGCACCCGGTCCACGCGGCGGCGTCAGGACGTGGCCGACCTGC
>NZ_BAABDO010000112.1:0-22263 GCF_039539665.1 Actinomadura keratinilytica | reverse complement strand
CCGCCGGGGCTCCGGAGACCGCCGTGGCCGCGGAGGCGGCCGCGGCGGCGCCGGTGGCCGTGCAGCCCGCCGCCGACGGCGAGCGGCCCGCGGCCGCCGAGGACGGCGAAGAGGCGCCCACCGGGGCCAACGGCCGTCGCCGCCGCACCCGCCGGACCCGGGCGAAGGCCGAGGTCGGCGCGGGCGACGCCGGGCAGGCCGACGCCGAGTAGCGGCGCCGGGCCGGATGCCCGGACCGGAGCGCGTGGTTCGCGCTCCGGTCCGGGCATCCGGTACCCTTGGACTTCGGCGCGTGCGAGCGCGTCGTTCGGCTTCGCACCCCGAACCCGTGGGGTCGGGACGTGCGTCCCCCGCTCGTCCGGCGGGGTCCAAGCACAGAGCACCGGGTCCAAGCCCCGGTGTGCCGCCTCCGGTTCCGGCCGGGGGTAGGCCCTCATCCGAGGGCTGGTGGAAGACCACGTGTGGGACCGGTTCATTCCGGAAGCGCGCGCTAACGAAGGGTTTCCGCGGTGTACGCGATTGTCCGCGCAGGCGGCAGGCAGGAGAAGGTGGCCACGGGCGACGTGCTCACCGTCGACAAGCTGGCCGGCGAGGTCGGCTCGACGGTCACGTTCCCGGCCGTGCTGGTGGTCGACGGCGACAACGTCGTCAGCTCCAAGGCCGACCTGGCCAACTACGAGGTGACCGCCGAGATTCTCGGCGCGGTCAAGGGCCCCAAGATCAACATCATGCACTACCGGAGCAAGACCGGGTACAAGCGGCGGATGGGGCACCGCCAGCCGTACACCCAGGTCAAGATCACCGGTATCAAGGCCGGGAAGTAAGGAGCGGTCACATGGCACACAAGAAGGGCGCGTCGTCCAGCCGCAACGGTCGCGACTCGACCTCCAAGCGCCTGGGTGTCAAGCGCTTCGGCGGCCAGCTGGTGAACGCCGGCGAGATCCTGGTCCGCCAGCGCGGCACCCACTTCCACCCCGGGCCCGGCGTCGGGCGCGGCGGTGACGACACGCTGTTCGCGCTCGTCGCGGGCACCGTGCAGTTCCGGCGCTACCGCGGCCGCAACGCGGTGAGCGTCGTCCCGTCGGCGGAGTAGTCCGCCGCACAGCGACGTTGGTGAAAGGGGCGGACCGAACGCGGTCCGCCCCTTCCTTCGTTACCGGGGCACGCCTACCACCCCGGCGCCCCGTCCAGCCGCAGCCGTCCAGCCGTAGGAGAGACACCATGGCCGCAGCCCCCCAGCAGGGCGCGCAGTTCGTCGACCGTGTGGTGCTGCACGTCGTCGCGGGGCACGGCGGCCACGGCTGCGCCTCGATCCACCGGGAGAAGTTCAAGCCGCTCGGCGGCCCCGACGGCGGCAACGGCGGCCGCGGCGGAGACGTGGTCCTGCGCGTGGACTCCGGCACCGCCAGCCTGCTGGAATACCACCGCCGCCCCTACCGCAAGGCGCCCAACGGGCGTCCCGGGCAGGGCGGGCACCGCACCGGCGCCAACGGCGAGGACGTGGAGCTGCGCGTGCCGGACGGCACGGTCGTCAAGGACCGCGACGGCAACGTGCTGGCCGACCTGGTGGGAGAGGGCACCCGCTTCGTCATCGCGCGGGGCGGGCACGGCGGCCTCGGCAACGCCGCGCTGGCCTCGGCCAAGCGCAAGGCGCCCGGGTTCGCGCTGCTCGGCGAGCCCGGCGAGGAACGCGAGGTGGTGCTCGAACTCAAGAGCGTCGCGGACGTGGCGCTGGTCGGCTTCCCCAGCGCGGGCAAGTCGTCGCTGATCGCGGCGATGTCCGCGGCCCGCCCCAAGATCGCCGACTATCCGTTCACCACGCTGGTGCCGAACCTGGGCGTGGTCGAGGCGGGCGACACCACGTTCACCGTCGCCGACGTCCCCGGACTGATCGAGGGCGCCAGCGAGGGCCGCGGCCTGGGCCATGCGTTCCTGCGGCACATCGAGCGCTGCTCCACCCTGGCGCACGTGCTGGACTGCGCGACGCCCGAGCCGGGCCGCGACCCGGTCAGCGACTTCGAGGTGATCGAGCGGGAGCTGGCCGCCTACGACCGCGAGCTGGGCGACACCCCGCTGGCGGACCGGCCCCGCCTGGTCGTGCTGAACAAGGTGGACGTGCCGGACGCCCGCGACCTGGCCGAACTGGTGCGGCCCGAGTTCGAGAAGCGCGGCCTGAAGGTGTTCGAGGTGTCGGCGGCCAGCCACGAAGGGCTGCGCGAGCTGACGTTCGCGCTGGCGGAGATGGTGAAGGCGTACCGGGCGGCGCTGCCCCCGGCCGAACCGACCCGCCTGGTGATCCGGCCGCGCCCGGTCGGCGGCGCCGACTTCGAGATCAAGGACATGGGGGGCAACACCTACCTGATCACCGGGGAGAAGCCGGTGCGCTGGCTGCGCCAGACCGACTTCACCAACGACGAGGCGGTGGGCTACCTGGCCGACCGGCTGGCCCGGCTGGGCGTGGAGGAGGCGCTGGCCGAGGCGGGCGCGGCCGCGGGCGCCACCGTGCTGATCGGCACCCCGGACGACTCGGTCGTCTTCGACTGGGAGCCGGACGTGCCCGCCGGCGGCGGCCCCGGGCACGGCCCGCGCGGCACCGACAGCCGCCTCGACGGCCGCTGACCCGCAGACCCGACCACCCGCGACGTGAACCACCATTCGGCTCCATCGGCAAGGGAGAGCATGAGCAGCGACCGCAGCGCCGTGATGACGGCCGGCGACGAGCTCGCGCGGGCGCGTGAGGCGTTCGCCCGGGCCCGGCGGATCGTGGTGAAGGCGGGGTCGTCCTCGCTGACCACTCCGCTCGGCACCATCGACGCCGACCGGGTGGACGCGCTGGTCGACGTGCTGGCCGCCCGGCGCGCCGCGGGCGGGGAGATCGTGTTCGTCTCGTCCGGCGCGATCGCCGCCGGCCTCGGCCCGCTGGGCCTGGCGCGCCGCCCGTCCGACCTGGCGCTGCAGCAGGCCGCGGCCAGCGTGGGCCAGGGCCTGCTGATCGCCCGCTACACCTCCTCGTTCGCCCGGTACGGGCTGACGGTCGGGCAGGTGCTGCTCACCCCCACCGACATGATCCGCCGGGCCCAGCACCGCAACGCCCAGCGCACCCTGGACCAGCTGCTCGCCCTGGGCATCGTGCCGATCGTCAACGAGAACGACACGGTGGCCACCGACGAGATCCGGTTCGGCGACAACGACCGGCTGGCCGCGCTGGTCGCCCACCTGACCCGCGCCGACGCCCTGCTGCTGCTGTCGGACGTGGACGCCCTCTACACCGGCGACCCGCGCCGCCCCGGCGCCCGCCGCGTCGAACAGGTCCGCGAACCCGCCGACCTCGAGGGCATCCGCCTCGGCGGGCCGAACCAGACGCGCAAGGTCGGCACCGGCGGCATGATCACCAAGATCGAGGCGGCGCGGATCGCGGGCGTGCCGGTGGTGCTGACCAACGCCGCGTCCGCCGCGCACGCCCTGGCCGGAGAGCCCGTCGGGACGTACTTCCACCCGTCCCGGGAGAGCCGCATGTCCACCCGGCACCTGTGGCTGGCGCACGCCACCACCGGGCAGGGCCGCATCATCCTGGACGCGGGCGCGGTCGAGGCCGTCGTCAAGCGCCGCAAGTCGCTGCTGCCCGCCGGGGTGACCGGCGTGCAGGGCGACTTCGCCGCGGGCGACCCGGTGGACCTGTGCGGCGCGGACGGCCGCGTGGTGGCGCGCGGACTGGTGAACTACGACGCGGGGGAGATCCCCGACCTCATGGGCCGCTCCACCCGGTGGCTGGCCCGCGAGCTGGGCCCCGAATACCAACGCGAGATCATCCACCGCGACGATCTCGTGATCCTGGACGTGTGACCGAACCTGGACAGTGAGGAGCCGGTGATGGGTGAGCAGGACCGGGAGCGCGAGGAGTTCCTGCGCGTGGCGCGGCTGGCCAAGGGCGCCACGGCGACGCTGGCGCCGCTGCCGCGCGCCGCCAAGGACGCGGCCCTGCACGCGATCGCCGACGGGCTGACCGCCGCCGCGCCCGAGATCGTCAAGGCCAACGCCGGCGACGTGGCGCGGGCCCGGGAGGCGGGCACCTCCGAGTACATGATCGACCGGCTGAGCCTGTCGACCGAGCGGATCGCGGCGGTCGCCGAGGCGGTCCGCAAGGTCGCCGCGCTGCCCGACCCGGTCGGCGAGACGGTGCGCGGCAGCGTCCTGCCCAACGGGCTGGAGCTGCGGCAGATCCGGGTGCCGCTGGGCGTGGTCGGCATCATCTACGAGGGCCGCCCCAACGTCACCGTGGACGCCGCCGCGCTGTGCCTCAAGAGCGGCAACGCGGTGATGCTGCGCGGCTCGTCGTCGGCGGTCGAGTCCAACACGGTGCTGGTGCGGGTGATGCAGGAGGCGCTGGCCGGCACGGCGGTGCCGCCGGAGGCGGTCCAGCTCGTGCCCGGCACCAGCCGCGAGTCGGTCCGGCACCTGATGCGGGCGCGCGGCCTGGTGGACGTGCTGATCCCGCGCGGCGGCGCGTCGCTGATCAACTCGGTGGTGGAGGAGTCGACCGTCCCGGTGATCGAGACGGGGGTCGGCAACTGCGCGGTGTACGTGGACGCCTGGGCCGACCTGGACATGGCGGTCGAGATCGCCGTCAACGCCAAGACCCAGCGGCCGTCGGTGTGCAACGCCGCCGAGACGCTGCTGGTGCACGAGGCCGTCGCCGAGGAGTTCCTGCCGCGGGTGCTGGACGCGCTGCGCGCCAAGGGCGTCACCGTGCACGGCGACGAGCGGGTCCGCGACTGCGCGGCCCGCCACGGCCACGACGGCGTCGTCCCCGCCACCGAGGACGACTGGTACGCCGAGTACCTGTCGCTGGACCTCGCCGTCCGCGTCGTCGACTCCCTGGACGAGGCGGTCGCGCACATCCGCGAGTACGGTTCCGGGCACACCGAGGCGATCGTCACCGGCTCCCAGCAGGCGGCCCGCCGGTTCGTGGCGACGGTCGACTCGGCCGCGGTCATGGTCAACGCCTCCACCCGCTTCACCGACGGGGAGGAGTTCGGCTTCGGCGCCGAGATCGGCATCTCGACCCAGAAGCTGCACGCCCGTGGCCCCATGGGGCTGCCGGAGCTGACGTCCACCAAGTACGTGGTGACCGGCGAGGGCCACCTGAAGGGGCAGACCCCGCCCGCCTCCTGAGGCCGCCGCTCGGCGCCCTGCGCGGCGCCCCAGCGGCGGTTCGGCGCCGACGACGAACCCGCCGTGCGGCCCGCAGCGTCCCGCCGACGCTGCGCGCCCGCTCGGCCATGCCGGCCGGCCCGAACCCCCGCGGGCCGCCGTGCCAAGGGTCGGGTCAGGAACCGCCGCCCCGGCGGGTGACCCGCTCGAACAGGCCGCCGGCCGCGGACGCGGCGCCCTCGGCGATGTCGCGGACCTTGCCGATGAACGGGTCGGCGCTCTGCGACCACGACTCGCGGTAGGCGTTGGCCGCGTTGCGGATCTCCTCGGAGATCGAGGCGCTGCCGTCGTCCTCGCGGCGCGGGTAGTCGCCGCCCAGGATCCGCTCGTACTCGCCGCCCGACGCCCACCGGTCGATCTCGGCGAACCGGATGACCGGGTAGGGGTGGGTGAGGTTCAGCAGGTTCAGGAACTTCAGGAACCCGTCGCGGACGTCCCCGGCCGCGTCGTACTCGCGGGCCTGCGCCAGGAACGCCTCGGTGTTCATCTCCGCCAGGCGGGTGCCGCCGGCCATCTTCATCATCGTGCGCCTGGCCGCGTCGAGGTCCTGCCCGGCCAGCAGCCCCGCCCGGTCGGCCGACAGCTCGGCCTTGCGGAACCACTCCTGCAGCCCCATGATGATCGCCGCGATGCCGATGTTGCCCAGCGGCAGCCACGCCAGCCGCGCGCCCAGCCGGGTCAGGATCATCATCATGGTCTGGTATACCGCGTGGCCGGACAGGATGTGCCCGACCTCGTGCCCGATGACGAACCGCAGCTCCTCGTCGTCGTGCAGGTCCAGCAGCCCGGTGTTGACCACGATGAACGGGTGGTCGGACCCGATCGCCATGGCGTTGGGCTGCGGCGACTGCTGCACGTAGATCTCGGGGACCTCCGGCAGGTCCAGGATGTAGGCGGCGTCGCGCACCATGTCGTGCAGGTGGCGGAACTGGTTGTCGCCGGCCCGCACCGCCCCGCCGAGGAACGCCAGGCGGATCGCCCGCTCGTTGAACAGCCCCGACAGCCGTCGCAGAACGACGTCGAACCCGGTCAGCGAGCGCAGCGCCACCAGCGCCGAACGGTCCGCCGGGTGTTCGTAGGCACGGGAACTGATCCCCGGAAAGCGTGTACGCGCTCGGTCCGGTGTCTTCGTCGTCATATCCGGCATGGTAAGTCCGACGAACGCCGCCGCCCCCGGGTTCCCGCGTAGATCGCCGGCCGGCCGCGTCCGGCGGCGGCCGCGAACCTTTCCGGCGCGTCCGGCGTCCCCCCGCCCCGGGCCCCGTCTGGGACAGGCCGGGCAGAACCCGGTCACGCCAGGGGGTTGCGCCCCGCGCCGACCGGGATTGAAATGCGGATCACCAAGCGGGCGCGGCGCGAGGAGGCGCGATGTTCGATCCGAAGGCCGAAGCCATGTCCACCGACGAGCGGGCCGCGCTGCAGCGGAACCGCCTGCGGGGCCTGATCGACCGGCTCCTGGCGGCCGACGGCGTGCAGGGCCGGCGCCTCCGCGAGGCCGGGATCGAACGCGGCGCCGACGTCACCCTCGCCGACCTGCCGCGGCTGCCCCACACCACCAAGCAGGACCTGTGGGACGCCTACCCGTTCGGCATGCTGGCCGTGCCCCGCGACCAGATCGCGGCCGTGCACGGGTCCAGCGGCACCCGCGGACGGCCCACCCTCGTCGCCTACACGCGCGCCGACCTGGAGCTGTGGGCGGCGATGTGCGCCCGGTCCCTGGCCTGCGCGGGCGCCGGACCCGGCAGCCTGGTCCACAACGCCTACGGGTACGGACTGTTCACCGGCGGCATCGGCATCCACCAGGGCGCGGTCGCGCTCGGCGCCACCGTGGTGCCCATGTCGGGCGGGATGACCGAACGGCAGATCCGCATGATCGCCGACCTGCGTCCCGACATCCTGACCTGCACGCCCGCCTACGCGCTGCGGCTGGGCGAGGCGGCCGCCGAGGCCGGCGCGGACCTGTCGTCGCTGCGCGCCGGGGTGTTCGGCGCCGAGCCGTGGTCGGAGGAGATGCGCACCGCCATCGAGGCCGTCCTGCCGGTCAAGGCCCTGGACATCTACGGCCTGTCGGAGGTCATCGGGCCGGGCGTGGCCGCCGAATGCCTGGAGCAGAACGGCCTGCACGTCAACGAGGACCACTTCATCGTCGAGACGATCGACCCGCGGACCGGCGAACCGTGCGCCGACGGGCAGCCCGGCGAACTGGTGTTCACCACCCCCACCAAGCAGGCGCTTCCGCTGCTGCGCTACCGCACCGGCGACATCGCCTCCCTCACCCGCGGCCCCTGCGGCTGCGGCCGGACGCTGGCGCGGATGAGCAAGGTCACCGGCCGCGCCGACGACATGCTGGTGATCCGCGGCGTCAACGTCTACCCCAGCGAGGTGGAGCGGGTGCTGCTGGCGTCCGGCCTGGTCGGCCCGCACTACCAGCTCGTCGTCGACCGCCGCCGACCCGCCGCCCGGCTGATCGTGGCATGCGAGCCGCACGCGGGCGCGGCGGCGTCCGCCGAGCTGGCCAAGCTGCTGCGCGCCGAGATCGGCCTGACCGCCGAGGTGCGCGCCCTGCCCGTGGGCGCCGTCCCGCGCGTGGAGATCGGCAAGGCGGTGCGGGTCGTCACATGGGAGTCCGGCGAACCCCCCATCCCGGGCCTGGACCGGCCGCTGACGGCCACCTGACCGCCCCCCGGGGGATTCGAAGACCCCCATCGCTGGCTATTCTCGTCGCCATGACGCAAAAGCGGCGACTGGGGATCATGGGCGGCACGTTCGACCCCATCCACCACGGCCACCTGGTGGCCGCCAGCGAGGTCGCCCACGTCTTCTCGCTCGACGAGGTGGTGTTCGTGCCCACCGGCCGCTCGGCGCACAAGGAGGGCCGTCTGATCACCCCCGCCGAGGACCGCTACCTCATGGCGGTGATCGCCACCGCGTCCAACCCCCGCTTCTCGGTCAGCCGGATCGACATCGACCGCCCCGGCCCCACCTACACCGTGGACACCCTGCGCGACATGCGCCGCCTGCACGGCCCCGACACCGAACTGTTCTTCATCACCGGTGCCGACGCCCTCAGCAAGATGCTCACCTGGCACAACGCCGAGGAGCTGTTCGAGCTGGCGCACTTCATCGGCTGCACCCGCCCCGGGCACAAGCTGGCCGACCCGGGACTGCCCGACGGCCGGGTCAGCCTCATGGAGGTGCCCGCCCTGGCGATCTCCTCCACCGAGTGCCGGGACCGGGTCCGCGCCGGCGAGCCGATCTGGTACCTGGTGCCGGACGGGATCGTCCAGTACATCAACAAGCGCGCCCTGTACCACGACCAGGCCGCCTGACCGGACCGCCTGACCGGGCCGCCGCCGTGGCCTGCCCGGACATCACCCGATATCGGTTTCCCCGCGGCGCGGCCCGGACCATACCCTGAAGAGAGACCGCCCGGTGCCGGAGGACCTGGCCGCACCGGGACACGACAACGACCGGGGCCCGTTCCCACCGTCCGTGAGAGGCTGTACCCGGGAACCGTCCCCGACAGGGAGGATCGCGAGCGCATCGTGACCGCATCCGACAGGGCCGTGCAGCTGGTCCGGCTCGCCGCCGAGGCGGCGAGCGACAAGCTGGCCGACGACATCCTTGCCTACGACGTCAGCGAGCAGCTGGTCATCACCGACGCCTTCGTACTGTGCTCGGCGCCCAACGACCGGCAGGTCCGCGCCATCGTCGACGAGATCGAAAAGCGCCTGCGCGAGGACGCCGACGCCAAACCCGTCCGCCGCGAGGGCGAACGCGAGGGCCGCTGGGTGCTGCTCGACTACATCGACGTCATCGTGCACATCCAGCACGAGGAGGACCGCGTCTACTACAGCCTGGAACGGCTGTGGAAGGACTGCCCCCTCATCGAACTGCCCGAGAGCATCAACGCCCACGCCGCCCAGCGTCCCCGCGCCGTGGGGAGCCCGCGTGACTGAACCCCGCAGGACCCCCGGCAAACGCACCCTCGTCCTCTGGCGCCACGGCCAGACCCGCTGGAACGTCGAGAACCGCTTCCAGGGCCGCACCGACATCCCCCTCGACGAGACCGGGGTCCGGCAGGCCGAACGCGCGGCCAGGCTGCTGGCGGCGCTGCGCCCCACCGCGATCCTGGCCTCGCCCCTGCAACGCGCCGCCCGCACCGCCGACGCCCTGGCCGCCCTCACCGGCCTGCCCGTCCGGCACGACCCCGACCTGGTCGAACGGCACGGCGGCGCCTGGGAGGGCCTCACCGGCCAAGAGATCAGGGAACGCTACCCGGCCGAACGCGCCGTCTGGCAGCCCCCCGGCGGCGAGACCGCGGCCCAGGTCGGCAAGCGCGTCAGCGCCGCCCTCGAACGCGCCGCCGACGACCTGCCCCCCGACGGGCTGCTCGTCGTCGCCTCCCACGGTGCCGCCATCCGCCTCGGCATGTGCCAGATGCTCGGCCTCCCCGAAGAGGTCTGGGACGGCATCGGCGGCCTGTCCAACTGCTGCTGGTCCGTCCTCGCCGAACGGCGCAACGGCGGCTGGCGCCTGGCCGAGCACAACGCCGGCACCCTCCCCGAACCCGTCCTCAGCGACGACCGCACCGACAACGGCACCTGAATCGATTCGAGACCACCGCCCCTGTTCCTATACACTGGCGGAGCGCTGCGGGATGAACGTCCACGCAGTGGCGGGGCTATGGCGCAGTTGGTAGCGCGCCTCCATGGCATGGAGGAGGTCTGGGGTTCGAATCCCCATAGCTCCACTCGGGAGATGGGAGAGGTGTGCCCGCAGAAAGCGCGGGCCGCCTCTCCCTCGTCGTTTCTCCCGGGGGGGCGACCCCCCGGACCCCCCGAGTGCGGCTCGCGTAGAACGCTCGCCGCGGCGGCCGCGCAGGCCCGCGGATGTTTTTTGGGGCTTCGCCCCTTGCCCCCCTTGTTGTGATCGCTTGGTGGTTGGGTGCGAGTCTCTGGGGGTTGGGGCTTCGCCCCTTGCCCCCTTCTCATGGGTGCTTGTTGGTTGGGTGCGGGTCGGTGGGGGTTGGTGAGCTTCGCTCACTTCGTGGTTGGGGCTTCGCCCCTTGCCCCCTTCTCGTGGGGTGCTTGTTGGTTGGGTGCGGGTCGGTGGGGGTTGGTGAGCTTCGCTCACCTCGTGGGGCCATGCTTTTCAGACCCGTGGATCCTGGTGGTTGGGGCGGCCGCCGTCTGTGCGGCTCTACGGCGCCGCCGGGCCGCAACGTCATCGACCGGCTTGAGCGACGACGCGGCAGGGCCACCCGCCATGCCCGGGGGGATCTTGAGGATCAGCTGTGCGACCGGGGCGGCCATCGGGGCGTCCGCCGCCCGCTGCGGACCGGGGGGCGGACGCCTGCCCCGCCGACAGCCCGACGCGGACGAACACCGCATCAACCGGCTCGATGTGAAGTGAGGTACGGCATCGCCGCCCACACCCACGCTCGGCCGTCACCTCCATGCCGGGGCGGCCTGGCCACCGCGCTGCTGCGGGCCATCGGCCTGGCATGGGTGGCGCATGAGAATCATCGGGGAGTTGGGGCAGGCACGGCCGGTTTGGGCAGCGGGGCGTTGCGGTGTGGGGCACGAGGGCTGCTTCGGGGCGGCGAGGGGATATATGTGGCGCGAGTGGTGTCCCGAGTGCACTAAGCTTTTCGTTGGTCGGTCGGACCGACGTCCGGGGCTATGGCGCAGTTGGTAGCGCGCCTCCATGGCATGGAGGAGGTCTGGGGTTCGAATCCCCATAGCTCCACTCGTAGTGGGAACGCCCTCGTCTCGGTGAGACGAGGGCGTTTCGCGTGTCAGGCGCGGGATTCGATGCGGGCGCCGCCGAAGAGGACGCTGCGCGGTATGGGCAACTGCCCCAGCTCGATCTCGCCGACCTTCTCCAGGGCGGCCCGCTGGTCGTCGGTGAAGGTGACCTCCAGGGCCCCCAGGTTGTCCTCCAGCCGGGCCGGCGTGCGGGCACCGATGATCGGTGCGGTGACGGCCGGGTTGAGCAGCGTCCAGGCGATCGCGACCTGCGGTGGCGTCCGGCCCATCTCGGTGGCGGCGTCCCGCACCGTGTCGGCCACGTCCAGGGCGTGTTCGGCCAGGTCCCCGTCGGCGGCCACGACGCCCCTGCGGCCTGGAGTCCGTCGGCGCCTGCGACGACCGGTCGCACTGGCACCGCGACGGCGACGTCCGGCTCCCGCGCGACCGGTGCAGGCCGCGCCGCGGTCGACTTGACTCCGCCGTCTGAGCCGCCGTCCGGTACGCGCCGGCGGCAGGCGCTGTGACGGGCGCCGGACGCCGGCCACACCGTGCCGATCTTTTCGTCGTCAAGGGTGATCGGTGCCGTGGTGGTCGGCCGGTGCGACGCCGCCGGACATCTCGGACATGCGGATCGAGGACCGCACGGTGCCCGTGCGGAGGTCACCTCATCCGGGACGGGGGTGTGCCGACTCAACCCCGTGCACCCGCAGCTGCAGTTCTACCGGTGGATGTGCGCGCCGGTCGGGCCTGACGGGGGAGTGCCCGCGCAACGTGGAATCTCCGCGCCGGCGGGCAGTGGGGCGCTGGACAGGGGAGGCGGGCGGCCGGGTGATGCAGATCACGCAAGTTGGCAGTTCATGAAGTTTTGCGGGTTGTGCAAGTTCGTCGTACGGTTGGGGCATGGCGGTGGAAATGGGCCTGCGCGAGCGCAAGAAGGCCGCGACCCGGGAGGCGTTGGTCCGGGCGGCGGTGCAGCTGGTGCTGGCGCGGGGCGTGGAGGGTGTCACGGTCGAGGCGATCGCCGACGAGGCGGGCGTCTCGCCGCGGACGTTCCACAACTATTTCCCCGGCAAGGAGGAGGCGATCGTCGCGCCGCTGGTGGACGGGGTGCGGGAGCTGATCGACGCGGTGCGGGCCCGGCCTGCCGACGAGCCGGTCTGGGAGTCGCTGCGCCATGCCGTCGTGGAGCTGCTGCAGTCCGTCGGCCACCTGGAGGAGACCCTCCCGCTGCTGCACGTCATCAAGGACGAGCCCGCGCTGCTCGCCTGGCACATGCGCGGCTTCGCGGAGCTGCAGGAGGAGCTGTGCGCGGCCGTTGCCGAACGCACCGGAACCGACGCGAAGCGCGACCTGTACCCCCGGCTCATGGCGGGGGCCGTCGGCCTGGCGATCCGCGTCGTGCTGGACCTGTGGACGGAAGGGAAGACCGACACGGACATCACCGAGTTGTTCGAGGACGCCTTCGCCCGGCTGCGCGCCGGGCTTCCGACCCCCTGAGCCCTGCGGCGCCGGCCCTGCCGTCAGGCCGGCGGCCGTACCCCCGCTGACGGCCATCCCACCCTCTCCCCGCTCGCGTCTGACGGGCCCCAGCCCTCCGTCAGGCGGTCTCGCCACCCGCCCGTAGGTGGTGCGCTGCCGTCGCAGGGGACCCGCCCTCCGGCAGCTGATCGTGACCGATTAGTCATCGATTGGGATTCGCATGGCCACGTTCCTGTATCGGCTCGCCCGGTTCTCCTACCGGCGGCGAAGGCTCGTCGCCCTGCTCTGGGTGGGGCTGCTGGTGCTGTTCGGCGTCGGCGCCGCCACGCTGAGCGGGCCGACCACCAGCGACTTCTCCATGCCCGGCACCGAGTCGCAGCGCACGATCGACATCCTGAAAAAGCGCATGCCCCAGGTGTCGGCGGACGCGGCGACCGCGCGCGTGGTGTTCGCCGCCCCCGAGGGCGGCACGCTGACCGGCGGCGCGAACCAGGCCGCCGTCCGGCAGGTGATCGCCAGGCTGCGGACCGCCCCGCAGGTGGCGAACGTCGTCGACCCGTACCAGGCCAGGGCGGTCTCCCCGGACGGCAGGATCGCCTACGCCCAGGTCACCTACCGGGTGACCGCCATCGACGTCACCGAGGAGGCGCGCGACGCGCTCATGAAGGCCGGCGAGCCGGGACGCGCCGCCGGGCTGACCGTCGAGATGGGCGGCCCCGCCACCGAGGGCATGCCCGAGCAGAGCGCCACCGAGGTCATCGGGCTGATCGTCGCCGCCGTGGTGCTGATGATCACGTTCGGGTCGCTGATCGCGGCCGGGCTGCCGCTGCTCAACGCGATCCTCGGCGTCGGCATCGCCATGGCGGGCATCACCGCCGCGACCGGCCTGGTCGACATGAGCTCCACCACGCCCACGCTCGCGCTGATGCTGGGCCTGGCCGTGGCGATCGACTACGCCCTGTTCATCGTGTCCCGCTACCGGCACGAGCTGCGGGAGGGACGCGACGGCGAGGAGGCCGCCGGCCGCGCCGTGGGCACCGCGGGCTCGGCGGTGGTGTTCGCCGGGCTGACGGTCATCATCGCGCTGGTCGGGCTGGCCGTGGTGAACATCCCGATCCTCACCGAGATGGGGATCGCCGCCGGGTTCGCCGTCGCGGTGGCCGTGCTCATCGCACTCAGCCTGCTGCCCGCGCTGCTCGGCTTCGCCGGGAACCGCGTGCTGGGCGGCCGCATCCCCGGCCTGCGCGGCGGCGACGGCGGCAGGGCGCCGATGGGCGAGCGGTGGGCGCGGTTCGTCGTCCGGCGCCCCCTGCCGGTGCTGCTGCTCGCCGTCGTCGGCATGGGGGTGGTGGCCGCACCGGCGCTGGACCTGCGGCTCGGCCTGCCCGGCGACGAGATCAAGCCGTCGCACACCACCCAGCGCAAGGCCTACGACCTGCTCAGCGAGGGTTTCGGCCCCGGGTTCAACGGGCCGCTCATGGTCGTGGTGGACGGACGCGACGCCCCGGCCGCAGCGCAGCAGTTCGCCGGCCGCATCCAGGCCCTCGGCGGGGTGGCCGCGGTGACGCCCCCGACCGCCAACCCCGCCGGGGACACCGCCGTGCTGACCGTGGTGCCCAAGAGCGGGCCGAGCGACAAGGCCACCGAGGACCTCGTCGCGCGCATCCGCGCCCTGCCGTCCATCGGCGGCGCCGACGTCCTGGTCACCGGATCGACCGCCATGGCCATCGACGTGTCGGACAAGCTGTCGGACGCGCTGCTGCCCTATCTGGCGGTCGTCGTCGGGCTGGCGTTCATCCTGCTGATGCTGGTGTTCCGGTCGATCGTGGTGCCGCTGAAGGCCACCCTGGGGTTCCTGCTGTCGGTCGCGGCGACGTTCGGCGCCGTGGTGGCGGTGTTCCAGTGGGGCTGGCTGGCCGACCTGCTGGGCGTCGACCAGACCGGTCCGATCATCAGCATCATGCCGATCTTCCTGATCGGGGTGGTGTTCGGCCTGGCCATGGACTACCAGGTGTTCCTGGTCACCCGGATGCGCGAGGAGTTCGTGCACGGCGCCGCGCCCAAGGAGGCGGTGGTCATCGGGTTCCGGCACGGCGCCCGGGTCGTCACCGCCGCCGCCGTCATCATGATCGCGGTGTTCGCCGGGTTCGTCACGGCCGACGAATCCATGATCAAGATGATGGGCTTCGCCCTCGCGGCCGGGGTGGCCTTCGACGCCTTCGTGGTCCGGATGATGATCGTCCCGGCGGTGATGGCGCTGCTCGGACGCGCCGCCTGGTGGCTGCCGTCCTGGCTGGACCGCATCCTGCCGGACGTCGACGTCGAAGGGGAGAAGCTGCGGCTGCTGCTCGGTGACGGGACCGCCGGCGCGCCGGACCGGCGCGAGCCGCAGCCCGCCGGCCGCAGCTAGGCAGGCGCCTCCCGGGGTGCGCCGGCACAGCGCGCACCCCGGGAGGCCGATCCAGACGTCGCCTGGGCGTTCATCCGCCGCCCGAACGCCCAGGCGACCACCCCTTTCCGGAAACCGACCGGTCAGGCGGCGATGGTGTAGCGCAGCACCGCCCCCACGCCGAGGCCCGCGTACGGGTCGTCCGGCGGCACGATGAACAGCTCGCCGTCGGCGCACGCGGCGGCGCGGATCAGCGCGGCGTCGGCACGCTCCTGCACGGGGTCCGCGACGCCCGCGTCGCGCAGTTCCCCGGCGGTCATGGCCACGTCCCCGGGCTCGGGCCCCACCCACAGCCGGGCGGGGGAGTCGGGGTCGTCCTCCAGCAGCAGGCTCTCCACCTGGCCGAGGCGCAGCGCCCGAACGGTGGCGGGCAGGCCCGCCACGGCGCGCTGGCCGTTGGCCAGCTCCCGCTCGAACCGCTCGGCGACCGCGCCGATCCGCTCGCTCCGCTTGATCTGCAGGATGCGGGCGACCTCGGCGTCCAGCCCGGCCCCGTCGGCGCCGTCGGCGCGCGAACCGCGGTCGGTCTCGACGGTGCGGTCGCGCAGCCCCTCGGAGATCTCCTCCAGCAGCGCGCCGCGCGCCTGGACGTCCCCGGCGACCACGACGGCCTCGGCGCCGCACTGCCGGGCGGCCACGTCCACCTCGCGGCCCACCTTCCTGGCGTTGGCCTTCCACACCATCTCGGCCGCCCGCTGGAACCGCGACTGGTTCCAGTCGCTCGCCTTGGTCTTGCGGATCGGATACTCCTCGTCGCCCTCGACCTCGAACACGCGGCGCCTCCCGTCCGCGGTCACACAGCAGATCTCTCCGCCGCGGCGGTCCACCAGCACCCGCACGTACGGCAGCGGCTCCCCGCGCGCGGCCAGATAGGGCAGGACGTGCGGCAGCCGCGACACCCGGGCCGGCACGGCGGGCGGCGGGCCGGGCAGCCGATCGGAATGCACCACCTCGCCGTCCGCCGCGAACAGCACCAGCCCGCTGGAGCGGCGCTCGCGCAGTTCCGCCAGCACGGCCTCCTCGACGGCGCCCAGCGTGCCGTGCGGCGCCCCCTGCTCCTCCAGGTCCGCGCGCAGCGCCCGCCACCGCAGCTCGGCGGCCTTGGGCGCGTCCTCGGTGGTACGGGTCAGATCCACGTACACGGACGCGTAAGGCCCCGGCCGGCGGTACAGCGGTTTGAGGAAAGTGAGATCCATGCGGCCGCCGTACCCGCGACGACCGAGTCAAACGTGAAAGAGCGCCCGGCACGGGCCGGCTCCTTACCCGTGCACCGAGCACGAATCATGTACGCCCCTTGGGGTAACGCTCGGGGCAATCGACGAGACGACCACCGGCGAAGAGGGACGTCATGACCGACAACAACCCGCGCGGGGACCCGGAGCGGCGCTACACCTCCGGTCCCGAGGACCAGGGCATCCCCGACCTGCAGGACGGCACCCCCGGACAGCAACGCGCCCAGGACCCGCAGGAGGCCCCCCTCCCCGGCGACCGCCCCATGGCGCTCGACGAGTACGGGACGACCGAGGAGGAGATGCACGAGGGCGAACCCCTCGACACGCGGCTGGCCCGCGAGGAACCCGACGTCACCGAAGTCCCCGACGAGCCCTACCGGCCCGCCGGACGCATCGTGGAGGAGGACGAGGGCGTCCGCACCGACACCGAGAAGGACGCCGTGGCCCGCGACGTCGGCGACGACGGCGGAGGCTTCACCGCCGAGGAACGCGCCATGCACATCGAAGACGAGTGACCCCGACCGCGACGGCGCGGACCGTCGCACGGTCCCCCGGGGTGCCGTCACGCGCCCCCCGCCGCGAGCCGCAAAGAACACCGGTACGGTTCGCGGTCCGCGGCGTATGACAGCACAATTCCAGAAGCCGGTCCGTCCGAGGACAATGGCGACCGGAAGGGGGACCGCGTGCGCATCGGCATACTCGGCCCGCTCGACGTGCGGGACGACGCCACAGGGCAGGCCGTGACGCTGAACGGCCCCCGGGTACGCGCCCTACTGGTCCGCCTGGCCGTGGACCCCGGACGCTGGGTACCGGTCGAACGGCTCCTGGACGACCTGTGGGACGGAGCCCCTCCCAACGGAGGCGCGGGCGCGCTCCAGGCACTGGTGTCCCGGCTGCGCGCCGCCGTCGGACGCGACCTCGTCGAACACGGACCGCCCGGTTACCGGCTGGCCGTCGCCCCGGGCGACGTCGACACCGTCGAGTTCGAACGCCGCGTCGCCGCCGCACGCGCCCGCACCGACCCGGCCGCACGTGCCGCGGCGCTGCGGGAGGCACTGGAGCTGTGGCGCGGCCCGGCGCTCGCCGACGTCGCCGACGCCGACTTCGCCGCCGCCCCCATCGCCCGCCTGGAGGGCCTGCGCCTGGCGGCGATCGAAGACCGGATCGAGGCCGACCTGACCGCCCGCGACCCGGCCGACCTCGTCCCCGAACTCCAGGCGCTCACCGTCGCCCACCCGCTGCGCGAACGCCTGCGCGGGCAGCTCATGCGCGCGCTGTACGCCGCGGGACGGCAGGCCGACGCCCTCACCGTGTACGAGGAGACGCGCCGGGTCCTCGCCGACCGGCTCGGCATCGACCCGCCACCGGAGCTCGCGGAACTGCACCTGGCCATCCTGCGCCGCGACCCCGCCCTCGCCGGATCCGTCCCCCGCGCCGAAACCGCGGACCGGCCCGCGGACGGCTCCCCGGCGCGGCCGTCCGCGCCGCCGCGCCCGCGCCGCACCAACCTGCCCGCCCAGCTCACCAGCTTCGTCGGACGCGAAGAGGAGTCGCGGCGGGTCGGCGAGCTGCTGCGCGAGTCGCGACTGGTCACCCTGACCGGCCCCGGCGGCGCGGGCAAGACCCGCCTGGCCTGCGAGGCCGCCGCCCCGCTGGTGGACACCACGGCCGACGGGGTCTGGTTCGTCCCGCTGGCCTCGGTGAGCGACGCCGCCGACGTGGCACCCGCCGTGCTCGCCGCCCTCGGCCTGGCCGACCCCGTCCGGCCCGGCCCCGAGACGCGGTCCCCGGCGCGCCCCCTGGACCGGCTCGCCGACGCCCTGACGACCTGGGACACCATCCTGGTCCTGGACAACTGCGAGCACCTCGTCGACGCGGTGGCGACACTGGCGGACCGCGTCCTCGCCGCCGCCCCCCGGACGCGGATCCTCGCCACCAGCCGCGAGCCGCTCGGCATCACCGGCGAGTCGCTGTGCCCCGTGCCGTCCCTGCCGCTGCCGCCGCCCGACGCCGACGCGAAGGAGGCCCTGCGGCACGCCTCCGTCCGCCTCCTCGCCGACCGGGCCGCCGCCGTCCGTCCCGGCTTCACCGTCGACGACACCACCGCCGCGCCCGTCGTCGCGATCTGCCGCGCCCTCGACGGCATCCCGCTGGCGATCGAACTGGCCGCCGCCCGCATGCGCGCCCTGACCCCCGCGCAGGTCGCCGACCGCCTCGGCGACCGCTTCCGGCTGCTGACCGCCGGCAGCCGCGCGGCCCTGCCCCGCCACCGCACCCTGCGCGCCGTCGTCGACTGGAGCTGGGACCTGCTGGACCGCGACGAACGCGCCGTCCTGCGCCGCCTGTCGGTGTTCGCCGGCGGCGCCGTCCCCGACGCCGCCGTCCGCGTGTGCGCGGCGGGCGGCCCGGACGGCCCCGACGCCGCCGACGTGCTCGACGTCATCGCCTCGCTCGTGGAGAAGTCGCTGGTCATCGCGGACGGCGCCGCACAGGTCCGCTACCGGCTGCTGGAGACCGTCCGCGTGTACGCGGCCGAACGCCTCGCCGAGGCCGGCGAGGGCGACCGGGTCCGCGACGCGCACGCCGCCTACTTCACGGAACTGGCCGAACGCGCCGAACCCGAACTGCGCGGCCACGACCAGCTGACCTGGATCGCCCGCCTCGTCGCCGAGCACGACAACTGCACGGCCGCGCTGCGCCACATCGTCGACACCCGCGACGTGCGCACCGGACTGCGGCTGGTGGCCGCGATGACCTGGTTCTGGTTCGTCCGCGACCTGGAGGTGGAGGTCGGCGGCTGGCCGCTCGCGATCTGCGACCTGGCCCGCGACGCCGTCCCGCCCGACCTGCGGGAAGAGCACGCCATCTGCACATTCCTCGCCGTCACGGCCAACGAGATGAGAAGCAGACCGGGCTTCACGCAGGAGGCCATGCGGAACGTCGTCGAACGGATCCTCCCGCTCGTGCCGCCCAACCCCCGCCACCCCCTGCTCAACCTGGCCGAACCCATCTCCCACCTCGTCGCGGGACGGTTCGACCGCGCCGGAGAGTCCCTTGCCGAGATCGAACGGCACCCCGACCCCTGGGCCCGTGCCATGGGACTGGTCGTGCGCGGCGAACTCGGCCTGTACTCCGGGGAGATCGACGCCGCCTTCGCCGACATGACGGCCGGATACCGCGGCTTCCGCGACCTCGGCGACCGCCTGGGCATGCAGATCGGGCTCGGCGGCCTGATCCAGGTCGCCCTCGCCCGCGGGCAGGCCGAAACCGCCCTGAGGCTCGTGGAGGAGGCCCTCGGCTACACCATCCAGGGAGTGAACCCCGACCAGGGGGCCTCCTTCCGCGTGCACCTGGGCCGCATCCGCGCGCAGATGGGGGACGTCCAAGGCGGCCGCGAAGAGATCGAGCGGGCCGTCCGCATCCTGGAGAGGATCGGCGAGCACGCCGACGCGGCGGGCGGCTACCTGGCGCTGTGCGAACTGAGCAGGCGCTCCGGGGACACGGCCACCGCCCGCCGGATGCTGGACACGGCCTACGCGCTGGTCGAACCGCGCATGGTCCGCGCGGACTTCGTCCAGGTGACCGCCCTGACGCTCAGCAAACTCGGCTGCCTGGCCGCCCAAGAGGGGGACCTGTCGGCCGCGGCGCACTGGCACGGACGCGCCATGGACGTGGCACGCGACGCCGTCTGGCTGAGCAACCAGTCGGTCGCGACGCTCGTCGAAGGTCTGGCCGCCCTCGCCTCGGCCCGGGGAGACCACCGGCGCGCCGCCGAACTGCTCGGTGCGGCGCGCACCCTGCACGGCTACCACGACCAGGCGAGCTTCGACGTCCACCGGACCGAGACCGCCGCCACCGCCGCCCTCGGCGAGACCGAGTACACGGCCGCATACGAGAAGGGCCGCCGCATCACCCGCGAAGCCGCCCTCGCCCTGACCCCCGACCCCTGACCGGCGGGACGCCTCCCCAGGGACCGACCGCGAACAGACCGGGACCTCGCCGCGCGCACACGGCGAGGTCCGACGGTCCTGTACGACGCACCCCGGGAGACGGGCGCCCCGGTCACACGCGACGCGCGTACATGCCTATCGCCAGCGGGCACGTCACCACGACGATCCCGGCCGCCCACGCCAGCGTGTACCACACCGAGTTCCCGACCGGGCCGCCCAGCATCAGTGCGCGCAGGGCGTCCGCCAGATGCGTCACCGGGTTCACCTTCGCCCACGCCTGCAGCCACCCCGGCATCGTGGAGGTGTCGGCGATGAGCACGCTGCTGCCGAACGTCAACGGCATGACGAAGATGAACGCCGTCCCCTGCACGCTCTCAGGCGACGGGGCCACGAGCCCCACCAGCACCGAGATCCAGCACACCGCCAGGTAGAACACGTACGCCAGCCCGAACGCCGCGAGCACCGACAGCGGATCGTTGCCGAACCGGAACCCCAGCAGCGTCCCGGTCACCACCAGCATCACCATCGTGATGCAGAACCGCACCGTCTCCCCGAGCACGGCCCCCGTCAACGGCGCGGACCGGGAGATCGGCAGACTGCGGAACCGGTCGAACACGCCCTTCTTGATGTCCTCGTTCAGCGCGACGCCCAACCCGAGCATGGCGAACATCGTCATCTGCGCCACCAGCCCCGGCAGCAACTGCTGCAGGTAGGCGTGCGTGTCACCGGCCACCGCCCCGCCGAACACGTACAGGAACAGCAGCAGGAACACCACCGGCAGCAGCGTCGAGTCCAGCAGCTTGTCCGGCGAATGCCGCATCTGGGCCACTTTGCGCCAGGCCAGCGTGAGCGAGTGCCGCAGCGTCCGGCGCGGACCGATCCGCCGGGGCGGCTCCGTGCGCACGCCCCCGGCCACCGTCGTCATCGCGGTCATGCCACGCTCCCTTCCGTGATGCGCTCGGCGCCGTCGCCGGCGACGTGCCCGGTCAGGGTGAGGAACACCTCGTCCAGACTCGGCATCCGCAGCGCCAGCTCCGCCACCGCGATCCGCGCCTCGTCCAACCGCCGGACCACGGCCGGCAGCACACCCGGGTCCGTCACGGGCGCGGTGACCAGCCCCGTCGTCTCGTCCGCCGCGGGCTCGGCACCGACCAGCGCGCCGACGATCGCGGCCAGCTGCGCCACCCGGTGCCGCGCCGCCGCCCGCACCGTCAGCGTCTGCCGCCCGATCCGCGTCTTCAGCTCGGCGGACGTGCCCTCGGCGATCACCCGCCCGTGGTCGAACACCGCGATCCGGTCCGCCAGCTCGTCGGCCTCCTCCAGGTACTGCGTGGTGAGCAGCACGGTCGCGCCGTCGTCCACCAGGGCGCGGACGGTGTCCCACACCTCGTTGCGGGCCCGCGGGTCCAGCCCCGTCGTGGGTTCGTCCAGGTAGATCACCTGGGGCCGGTTGACCAGGCTCGCCGCCAGGTCCAGACGGCGCCGCATGCCGCCCGAGTACGTCTTGACGGCGCGCCCGGCGGCCTCCTCGAGCCGGAATCCGGCGAGCAGCTCCCGCGCCCGGGCCCGCGCCTCGGCCCGCCCGAAGTCCAGCAGCCGGCCGATCATCACCAGGTTCTCCATCCCGGTCAGCTCCTCGTCCAGCGAGGCGTACTGCCCGGTCAGCCCGATCGACGCGCGCACCTGCGCGGCGTCCCGCACCACGTCGAAACCGCACACCTCGGCGCGTCCCGCATCCGGCTTGAGCAGGGTCGCCAGCACCCGCACCGCCGTGGTCTTGCCCGCCCCGTTCGGGCCGAGCACCCCGAGCACGGTGCCCCTGCGCGCCGCCAGATCGACGCCGTCCAGGGCCTGCGTCTCCCCGAATCTCTTGCGCAGCCCCTCGGCGCGTATCACGTATGAGTTCGGTGCCATGTCCCGCCTTCCGGTCGGTCGCCGTTGTTCGTCCGTTGGCGGGACCACCTTCGACGGGGCCGCTGACGCGGCACCGACACGGCGCCGGTCCGCGCTGACACGGCGCTGACGCGCACCGGCCACCGTTGGCGGCTCGACCCGGTGAACAGGCGGTGACCAGGGGGTTCGCGGCGGGCGACGGCAAGCCGGACGGCTTGATTTGACGGGGGGCGCGGCACTGCCTAATCTTCTTTCTGCCCCGAGGGGATGCGGGACGCCGGAGACGGCGGACGGCC
>NZ_BAABDO010000111.1:0-22353 GCF_039539665.1 Actinomadura keratinilytica | reverse complement strand
CGCTGCTTCAACCGGCTCAAACGCTTCCGCGGCATCGCCACCCGCTACGACAAGCTCGCCAGGCACTACCACGCCACCGTCACCATCGCGAGCCTCATGCTCTGGCTCAACCACGATCCACAAAACAGGCCCTAGGCGGTCGCGCATCCCGCCAGCGCGGCGTGGAGCGTCATCAGTGGCCACCGCAGTACAGCATTGTTGCGCTTGGTGCCACCTCAACAGACTCCACCCGAAGCACCAACATGACCCCGCAGATCAGTTTACTTCGACAATCTAAGAGACTGTCACAGCGCAGCCAAGGCCTAGCACATCCGGTGCTACGGACCCAAACCGAGTTGAGATGAAGTCATCTACCGCGAGATCCGAGGTGCGATGCATCTGATCTACATCGACGACAGCAGACAGACTGAGCCTCGCCGTCGACACATGGGCGAGCTCATTTCGGTCGGCGGCGTGATCGTCCCGGAGCAGTCGGTCGCAGCGTTCTCGACCGCCCTCGACGGCATACGCGCCGAGCTGGGCATTCCCGAGGGCGAAGAGATCAAGTGGAAACCGCCTAGGGACACTTTCCAAGCGTCGGCGGGCGGTGAACTGATCTTCGAGCTGCGCCAGCGGATGCTCCAAGCCGCCATCGACCACGACATCAAGTCTGCCGTCGTAGTGTGGGACCGCGGTCATCTCCCATGGGAGAAGACCGACGTTGAAGCAGAGATCCTCAGGTACCTGTACGAGCGAATCACCCTTCATCTGCGCCAGCACAACGACGTCGGGGTCATCATCGCGGATCAGCCGGGCGGCAGCCGCGCGGACGAGATGAAGTGGCTGGCCGACACCCTTGGCCTAACTAGGGAGGGGACCCGGTACGTCACTCCCGAACGCGTCGTGTCTCCGATCCTGACTGCGCCCTCCCACCATGTCCCGCACCTGCAACTCGCCGACCTTGTCACTGCAGCGACCACCGCAGCCATCGCCGGGTACTCGTCCGGCATGAAGTTGGCGCCATTGCTGCAGAAGCTGGCTCGTACAAATGCCCATGGGCTCGTGGGTGGCGCGGGCGTTGTCCTGTGGCCTCCCGACCTGATGGACCTCTACTACTGGATCTTCAAGGAGACACGCTATATCAAGGGTGGAGAAGAGCACTCTCTTGGTCCACCTAACCATCGTTTTAGCCTCCGGGTCGGCCGGACCTATCAGTACGACGACGGGCTGTCCGAGTCCGACAAGAACGTGTCATGACGGCAATTTTTTGGCACCGTGTCGTGTGCCGCCCGTGCGGCTGCGATCGTGGTGGGTGTGGTCGCTCGATGGTTGCTCGGCCGCCACGATAGGGGGAGGTACGGAACGTCACCAGGCGACCCACAAATCAGGGCGGACGTGGACGTGACGGCATGTTCTGACACCGGGTAGCGCCGGGTATCCGGATCGAAGCGGACTCTTAATCCGCGGGTTCGGGGTTCAAGTCCCTGACGGCGCACCCGCTGCACGGTGGGCGTTCGCGAAGAATACCGCGAACGCCCACCGTCGCTTATGCGCTCCGTCACCCCTGACCGCTCCACGGCGACCAGCCGCCCCGAACCGCCTCTGTTACCCCGATCACACAAACCGGCCCAACGTTTCGACGGCCGTGTGAACGCATGTCGGCCACCCCGGACATATGGCCCCCGGACGGACCATGAGTACGTCGCTGCGCCAACGTGGCTGTCCATCTACGGCAGCCAATGAGGTCCGGAGGCCGCGATGACCCGCGAAAGCGCCGTACATGAGCGCCCCCTGTCACCCCCACGCCGTTCCCTCCGTCCTGCCGCTGGTGAGGGCCGATCAGCCCCCGACGAATACCCATAAGGACAGCAGGGCGAGCCGTACGCCGCTGCCAGACCGCCGCGGCCACCTACCCGCCGCCGGGGGCGGCGGGATTCGGCGTTCAGGATGACCGAGGCGGCGTCGGCGATGGCGAGCGGTTCCATTCCGGCCCCGGCGGCGAGCCCACTACCGTCGGGGCCGTTCTCAGCACGGTCACCAGCGGAAGGGCGCGGCCCAACGCCAATACGACCGATTCTCCGGCGACCTGGCGTGACCGCCGGCCGCGGCCACTCGCTGCGATGGACGGCATGTTCGTCAGGCGGGCACGGGGGCGGGCAGTTCGGTCGAGTGAGGGGGTCGGCGCCGGGGCGGGTGCAGGTGACGGCCGCGGCGCGGGCGGCGAAGCCGAGCAGGCGGCGCCGGTGAGGAGGTTCCGCTCGGCCAGGGCGTGCACGAGGGCCGCGTACACGGTGTCGCCGGCGCCGATGGTGTCCACCACGTCCACCGGTTCACCGGGGACGTCGACGGGTTCGCGGCACCGGGTGAAGACGGTCAGCCCTTCCGCGCCCCGGGTGACGACCACCGCGGCGGGGTTGGCCGCGAGCCAGTCGCCGGGATCGCCGCCCAGCCACCGCATGTCCTCTTCGCTCACCTTGACCAGGTCCACGTACCGCAGCCAGGAGCGGAACCGGGCCCGGTACGTTTCGGCGTCGGTGATCAGGCCAGGACGGATGTTCGGGTCCGGGGCGACGAGAACGCCCCGGGCGGCCGCGTCCCGCATGAGCGACTCGTAGGCGGTGGCGCCGGGTTCGAGCGCCAGGGAGCAGCTCCCCGGCATCAGCGCGCGGGCGGCGGCGGGCAGGTGGGACGGCGCGCGGAAGAGGCGGTCGGCGGTGCCCTCGACGTAGAAGGTGTAGGCGGCCGAGCCGGCCCGGTCGAACGAGGCCACCGCGAGGGCGGTGGGCTCGGGGCCGCGCTGCACCAGGTCCAGCCCCACGTTCTCCGCGCGGAGACGGTCCAGGAGGAGGTCGCCTTTCGTCTTCAACAGCAGGGCGAGGGCAACCTGTCCAAGCGGACCCAGGAGCGGATCCTGGCCGCGGCCGCGCAGCTGGGCTACCGGCCCAACCCCGTCGCGCGCGGGCTGCGCCGCAACCGGACGGCCGTGATCGGGCTGGTGACCGACGAGATCGCCTCCTCGCCGTTCGCGGGGCAGCTGCTGCGCGGTGCCGTGGAGACCGCTTGGGACCGGGACCACTTGGTGCTCACGGTGGATTCCGGCGGCGATCCCGACAAGGAGGCCGCCGCGGTCGCCGAGCTGCTGGACCGCCGGGTGGACGGCATCATCTACGCGGCGATGTCCCTGCGTCGCGTGACCGTCCCGGCGGGGCTGCGCCGCACGCGGGCGGTGCTGGCGAACTGCCTGGCCGAGGACGGCTCGCTGCCGACGGTGATCCCGGCCGAGCGGGCCGGCGGGCGGGCGGCGGCCACGGTGCTGCTGGAGGCGGGCCACCGGCGCATCGCCCTGGTCGGCGGCCTCGACGACATCGCATCCGCGGAGCGGCTGCGTGGCTTCCGGGAGGCGCTGCGCGGTGCGGGGCTCACCGCCGCGCCGGACTGGATCGTCCGCACCGGCGGGGAGATCTCGGCCGGTTACCAGGGCGGCATGCGGCTTCTGGACGGGGCGCCCGCCGACCGGCGTCCGACCGGCATCGTCTGCTACAACGACCGGGTGGCCGCGGGTGTGCTGCATGCCGCCGCGCGGTGCGGGCTGCGGGTGCCCGAGGACGTGTCGGTGGTCGGATACGACGACCAGGAGCATATGGCGTCCTTTCTCGATCCGCCGTTGACGACCGTCGCGCTGCCGCATCGCGCGATGGGCGAGACCGCCATGCGCCTGCTGCTGGATGCGGTCGACGCCGGTGAGACGCCGCCGGCGACCGTGCGCCGTCTGAAGTGCCACCTGGTCAGCCGTGCTTCGGTAGGGCCGGCTCCCAGCCCGTGACGTGCGCCGCTCCGGCCACGGTCAGCTCGGGGACGTCGCCGGGGCGCCGGTAGATCCGTTCGGTGGCGGCGCCGCCGTCGGCGAACAGTTCGAACAGCGAGCCGTCCACCAGCAGCCGGACGGCCAACGGCCGGTCGGGCGCGACGTCGGCACGGAGGATGGACGGGCGGGAGCCTCTCGTGCGGGGCCGGCCGGCGCGGTCCAGCATCACGGTTCCCGCGGCGGGGTCGAGCACCAATGCGACCCGGCGGCCGTCGGCCGAGCGCAGGAGTCCGACCGCGGCGGGCCCGGTGGCGGTGATGAGAAGTTCGTAGGCGTCCGGGAGCGCGACGGGAAGGCGGCCGTCGGCGGTGAACGGGACCTGCGCGCGCAGCCGTTCCAGCTCCGGTGCCGGTGTCATCGACAACCTGCCGTCGGGACGGACGCCTGTCACGCGGGGAGCGGTGAGCACACCGGACCAACCCGCCCGGTCGGTGTCCTCCTGAGGACGCGCCTCCCAGGACCAGCCCCACAGCAGCACCCGTCCGGCCGCGGAATCCTGGAGAACGGCCGGAGCGTAGAAGTCCGGGCCTTGGTCGAGGCGGCCGCCGTCGGCGCGCTTCAACAACCTGCCGAACACGCGGAGGCCCGCCCCGGAGATGGCGGCGGGGCGGGCCTTACGCGGCGGAGCCGCCTGCGCAGGCGGCATCGGTCGTCAGATGCCGTCGATCAGGCGGATGGCCAGGTCGGGGCTGAACTGACCGGCGGGGATCCCGGCACCGATCCCGCAGTCGCCGTCGGAGTCGCCGGGGACCTTGACCCACAGTTCCAGTTCGGCGTCGGTTCCCTCGCGGGGCGGGGTGCCGAGCTTGCGTCCGGCCGGGTTGCACCATTCGCCGTTGGAGCCGTTGCCGTTGCGGCTGGTGTCGACCACGAAGGTCTTGCCGCTGGGGAGCCCGGCGTTGACGGCCTTGGCGTAGGCGACCGACTGTTCGGTCGTGTAGTAGTTCGACACGTTGACGGCGAAGCCGCGTGCGTCCGCGATCCCGGCGGCCTGCAGGCGCTGGGCCATGGTGCCGGCGGGGATCCAGTTGGCGTTTCCCGCGTCCAGGTAGACCCAGGCGTTCGGCGCCTTCTGCTTGAGCTGCTGAACCCCGTACTTCAGCAGGTCGAGTCGGATCTGCCGCTCGGTGTCGTTCGGCAGGCAGTCGAGCTGGGCGACCGCGTCGGGCTCCACCACGACGATCGCCTGGCGGCTGCCGATGGCCGCGGCGAACTGCCCGATCCAGGTGCGGTAGGCGTCCGGGCTGCCCGCGCCGCCGCCGGAGTGGCTGCCGCAGTCGCGCCCCGGGACGTTGTAGGCGACCAGCATCGGTATGGCGCCGGCCTGCTGGGCACCGCCGACATAGCGCGACACCGCCGCGGTGATGTCGCTGTCCCAGTTGCCGAACCAGCGTGCGATCGGCCGGTCGGCGATGGCCGCCTTGATGCGAGCGGCCCGCGGGTCGCCGGGGTTGGCGGCGACCCAGACCGCCGGATTGGAGTTCGGGTCGACGTACAGGTTGGCCGCGGCGATCGCCTTGGCCGCGGGTGCGGCGTAGGAGACGGCGCCGACCTTGGCGGTCTGCGGCTGCTGTCCGGTGAAGTAGGCGCCGGTCAGCGCGGCCGTCGACGCGGTGAGCGCGGCGACGGCGGTGATGGTCCATCTGCGCACAGCGGGCAGCACAGGGGCTCCTTCGTCGTCAAGTGGCATGGCGGGGTCGCCGTCCGTTTTCTCTCCGCCCGCATTCCGGCAAAGAGAATCGGACGTGTTCAATGCACTTTCTCTGGCGGTTTCCCCCGCGAAACTAGCGACGCCCTTCATTCCGCGTCAAGGGATCTTTCCCACCTTCCATTCCCACCTGCAGATTCATCCCCTGTCATTGGCAGGACGACCTGGCTTTTCAGGAAACCCCCGTTCGCAGGAAGGCCCTCGCCGAGCGACCGGCGGCGTCAGCGCGTACCACCAAGTGCCTGGTCAAAGGCGAGATCACCTGCCGAGCGCGAGGGGGAGTCAAGCGATGTCGTGCTCACCGTCCTTGATCCGATCCGCCAGCGCTCGCCACGCCGCCATATCCAGGAGCAGCTGGGGCCCTCCGGGTCCTTGGAATCGCGCACAGCCATCACGGATGCGAGAGCGGCGACTTCGACGCACTCCCCACCTTGACCACCGCTCCGGCTGCTCTTACGCCAGCTGGCGGCCGACAGATCCAGGTCGTTCATGTGTAGTCCTCCAGCGTCCTCGTGATCATGTCGAGAGACTCGCCGATCGGCAGCGCCTCGCCCAGGACGAGATCGAAACGTACTGCGGTGTCCGCCACCGGTTGGGGTCCTCGACCAGCTGGCTGCTTCCCGGTCCTTCAAGATGGGCGACGTCCCGACGGTCCGGAAAGCCCAGGATCGTGAACGAGCCGTCCAGCCCCGCCCACGTGATGTGGTCGAACGGCAGGATACGTACCTGCGTGGTCGGCGAGCCGGTCACCATGGCTTTGAGGCGGGTCAATTGTTCCCGCATCACCTCCGGCCCACCGATCGGGCGTCTCAGCGCCGACTCGTCGATAACGAATGTGAGACGTGGCGGCTTGTCACGGCTAAGGATCTTCTGGCGGCTCATCCGGAGAGCGACGAGATCATCGAGGGCGGGCCGTACCTGCCCGCTGCCTATCAGGCTGCGCGAGTAGCGCTCCGTCTGCAGCAGCCCCGGGACGACCTGGGCAACGAAAGACCTGATGTAGTCGGCCTTCGCCTCCAGCCTGACGAAGGCCGGGAATCCGGGCAGCAGTGCCGCTTGTCGGCCCGCGTTCTCGATCTCCTCTGCCATCCGCTGGAACGTCTTCTCCTTGATCCCGAAGAAGGTGTCGAGGTCGATCGCGGAGGCCACCGACGGTTTGGCGCCGGTCTCCATCTTCTCGATCCACTGGTATCCGCATCCGAGCGCCTCGGCGAGCTGAGGCCGGGACAGTCCCGCCGCTTCGCGGTATGCGCGCAGGATGGCCCCGAAGGCACGAATGAGCGGGTCACGGGTGTAGTCGCCTTGTTCTTGCGGCATCACGGGTCCTTGACGGGGGATTCCCCGGCATCCAGGGGGACCCCGGCCGGGTACGGGGCTTCCACGGGGTAGCGCTACGTAGCCGAGCGTATCCGTTTGCGTGATGCTGGTCACAGGTTTTCCACAGCCTCGGAAGCGAAGGTCTCTCCCCGCCATGGACACGTCTGCCCGTACACACCCCGACGACCAGGCACTCACCAGCCTCCGAGCGGACTTCACCGGACACCGGATCTGGCGCTCGGTCCGTTCGGACGGCCGACTGGGTGAGTGGGTCGCCACGCTGCACGACCCGAGCGCGGGCGTGGACGCGACCGTCATGGAACCCACGGCCGACAGGTTGCGCGCCGCCCTGGTCAAGGAGGCCGAGCGCGCACAGCGCCAGCGGCAGGGACACCGGTGACCGGCGGAAGACCGCTGCGGGCTCCGCGAGTCACCGCGGGAAGGCCGACGGTCTCACGGAAGGGAGAGGCGGCGCGGTCGGCGCATGGCGTCCCCAGTGCACCGCCCGACCGGCAACCACAAACCCGAACCAGGAGGTGAAGCATGGGCTTCGCGAGGGGAAAGCACGCGTCGACCGCCGACCGGCCCAAGCCGCGCAACCGTCGACGTGAGCATCTGACCGCCTTGCACACGGCCCTTCGAGCGCGCCGCGACATGGCGGTCTCCCTGGTGTCGCAGCGTGGAGTGTCATGGGTGAACATCGCGCTGCGCGAAAGGCCGCGGCAGGCGGTGGACGTCGGATGCGACTACCGGAGCGGCGACTGGTGGTTCTGCCGGGTGGTCGACGGGGCGACGATCGCGCGCGCCGACGACGTCACCGGCTGCATCACGGCAATCGCTCAGAGCCTGGGACGGGTATAAGCCTGCCGCCTGTGAGAGGCCGCCCCCACAACTCCCCCATGGGATCGCTTTGCGGTATTCGTCGGCACGGATGGATTTCTGGGTCCTGGACGGTCGGCTGGTGTGGCTGTCGGGGGCCGCCGCCTGGCAGCGTGCACGACCTGTGCCCGAGTCCGGCGCCTCCCGTTCTCCTTGCGGGCTGCTAGTGCCGGCAGACAAGAGTTACACCGGCGCCGGCGGGCCGGGGTTCCCAACGGGTGACGGGGGCGTGTCCGGGGCGGTGGGTTGGAGGCGTTGCGTTGCGGGGCGAACGGCGGTTCGTGTGTACGCATCACCGCACGATGCGGCGGGCGGTGTCAGCGACGGGCTGACGGCGGCCAGGTGTGGGGCTGGCACCGGCGCTTGGGCCGGATCATCCCAGGCGGCGCGGTCTGCACTTCCCGGAGCATCCGGCGGCCATGCCGGGCAGCCCGAGCACAGGACACCCGACGGCTCATGTCAGCCGTCGGGTGTCCTTCGCTCGCCCCACCGGCCGGTGGTCGGGCGTATGAGCGGTCGGTTCGGAGGTCAGGAGGGGTCGACGGGCGGGGTGCCGTGCGTGTGGAAGGATTCGATGGTTTTCAGGCCCCAGGCCTGGCCCTTCGCGCGTTCCGCCTCGGTCCAGGTGATGGTCCTCCAGTCGGGGGCGAGGACGAGACGGGCCACCGGGTTGCAGAACTCGATGCGGTTTCCGCCGGGCTCGTAGACGTAGAGGAAGAAGGTCTGCTGGATGGCGTGCTTGTGCGGGCCGGTCTCGATGAACACGCCCTTGTCGAGGCAGATGTCGGCGGCGCGGAGGATGTCCTCGCGGGTGTCGGTCGCGAACGCGATGTGGTGGAGGCGTCCGTGGCCGCCGGTGAGGTCCCGGGTGTAGACGAGGTCGTAGGACTTGTTGGTGAAGGTCAGCCAGCGGGCGGCGATCGTTCCGGAGTCGAGGCGGATCTGCTCGGTGACGTGGCCGCCGAGGACGTCGCGGGCGAACTCGCTGCTGCCCTCGACCTCGGCGGCGAGGAAGTTGACGTGGTCGAGCCGCCGGACGCACACGCCGCGCGCCGGGTAGGCCTGGGCCTGGTTCTTCAGCGACGGCGCGAGCTCCGGCGGGGCCTCGTACCACTCGCTCTCCCAGTAGAGCTCCAGCTCGTGGCCGTCGGGGTCGCGGAAGGCGTAGGTGGGGCCGATGCCCGGGTCGCCGTCGCGCCAGCCGATGCCGAGGCCGGCCTCCTCGATCGCCTTGACGCGGCGGTCGAGCGCCTCGGCGCTGGAGACGCGCAGGGCGACGCGCCGGATGCCGGAGGTGCGGTGGGCGGTGAGCTTGAGGGTGTGCCGCTCGTAGTCGTCCCAGGTGCGCAGGTAGACCGAGTCGCCCTCGGTGCCGACCTCGGTCATCCCCATCACCTCGGTGAAGAACCACAGGCTCTTCTCCGGCTCGGGGGTGAGCAGCTCTACGTTGCCGATGTGGGCGATCTCGTGTGCCGGGGCCATCGGAACCTCCTGTGGGTGGGTGGTGGGGTCAGGCATGGCGGGGGTGGACACGTCCGTCGAACAGTTTGCGGGCCGTGCGGACCAGGCTCGACCTGCGGACCGTGGGGCGCTGCGGGGGTCCGTCGAGCTCGACCAGGACGTCGAGGCGGCCGGTGGGGTGCTCGATGGCCATCGGCGCGCCGGGGGCGGGGAGAGCGGCGAGATCGTGGCCGACGGCCCCCTCGATGGCCAGGGCGGTGGCGACGGTGACGGCGCCGAGCACGCCGATCGAGTCGTGGACGCGCAGCGGGATGAACGTCCGGGTGGAGATGACGCCGCCGTCCCGGGCGGGCGCGACGAGGGTCGTCTTGGGGACCGAGGCGGTCGAGACGTCGCCGAGCCCCATGAGCCGTCCGGCCTGGAGCCGCAGGGACTGGATGCGGTCGCGCAGCTTCTCGTCGGCGGCGAGGTCGGCGACGCTCTCGTAGCCGGTCAGCCCGAACGCCGACGCCTCCGCGACGACGACGGGCATGCCGTTGTCGATGCAGGTGACGTCGATGCCGCCGATGACGTCGCGGATCCGGCCGGTCGGCAGGAGCGCGCCGGTGGCCGAGCCCTCGGTGTCGGCGAAGTCCAGGTAGACCGGGGAGGCGGTGCCGGGGACACCGGAGATGGCGGTGTCGCCGTCGTAGCGGACCCGCCCGCCGGGGGTGGCGAAGGTCGCGACGGCGACGCTGTCGGAGTTGACCATCCTGATCCGGACGGTCGTCTCGGGGTCGCCGGCCTTCACCAGTCCCTGCTCGACGGCGAACGGGCCGACCCCGGCGAGGAGGTTGCCGCAGTTCTGCTTGTCGGAGACGGCGGGCTCGTCGACCGCGACCTGCAGGAAGAGGTAGTCGACGTCGGCGTCGGGCCGCTGCGAGACCGACACGACCGCGACCTTGCTGGTGAGGGGGTGGGCGCCGCCGATCCCGTCGATCTGGCGGGGGTCGGGGCTGCCCATGACGCGCAGCAGCAGGTCGTCGCGTTCGGCGGGGTCGGCGGGCAGGTCCCCGGCGAGGAAGTAGGCGCCCTTGGAGGTGCCGCCGCGCATCAGCGTGCAGGGGATTCCGGTCATGAGGGGTCCCATTCGGCGTAGGGGACGTACTCGATCCCCAGCTCGGCGATCTTGTCGCGCATCCCGTACCGGTCGAGGCCGAGCTGGCCCTCGCGGAAGGCGCGGCGGGTGGCCTCCTCCTTGGCCGCGCGCGCCTCGGCGGCGGCCAGCGCGGAGCCGACGGCCTCGCGGGCGACGACCAGGACGCCGTCGTCGTCGGCCAGGACCGCGTCGCCGGGCCGGATCACCTGGCCGCCGATCGTGATCGGCACGTTGACCGAGCCGGGCGTGGCCTTGACGGTGCCCTGGGCGCTGACCGCGGCCGACCAGACGGGAAAGCCCATGGCGTGCAGTTCGGCGGTGTCGCGCACGCCGGCGTTGATGACCAGGCCGCGCACGCCCCGGTGCTGCAGGGCGGTGGCGAACAGCTCGCCGAACATGCCGTCGGTGGACGGCGAGGTGGTGGTGACGACCAGGACGTCGCCGGGCGCGCACTGCTCGACCGCGACGTGGATCATCAGGTTGTCGCCCGGCCAGGACAGGACCGTGACGGCCGTCCCGCCGATCCGCGAGCCCGGGTGCGTGGGCCGCAGATGCGGGCCGAGGAACCCCGCCCGGCCGATCGCCTCGTGGACGGTCGCGACCCCGTGCGCGGCCAGGGCGTCCACGGTCTCCAGGTCGGCGCGGGGCGGGCCAGTGACCACGACCGGCTTCATGCCAGCACCGTCGTGGTCTGGGGGTAGAGGCGGACGAACGCCTCGGCCATCGTCGTGTGGGGCAGGCCCAGGTTCGGGCCGGCGTTGCGCTTGAGCTGGACGCCGCGCCGCCTGGCCAGGTCGGTGTAGTAGTCCCACATGTGCACCTGGGCCGGCAGGCACTCCATGGCCTTGCGCTTGCGGTCGAACACCTCGGTGATGTCGAGCAGCACGTCGGGCCGGAAGTCGCACTGCTCGGGCTGGTGCGGTTCGAAGAAGAAGACCGGCGGGGCGCCCAGCGGGTCGCCGGGGGCGTCGTAGCCGATCGCCTGGGCGAGGATGCGCGCCTGGAGCGCCATGCGGGCGGCGGCCGGGTGGTCGGCGTTGTAGGGGTCGGCCAGCGTGTGGGTGAGCACCACCGCCGGTTCGACCTCGCGGTACACGCGGACCAGCCGGTCGACCAGCTCCGGCGACTCCACCAGCGGATAGTCGCCGGCGTCGAAGAACTCGATCTCGGCGCCGAGTTCGGCGGCGGCGGCCTCGGCCTCGGCGCGCCGGATCTGCTTGATCTCCTCGAGCTTCTTGCCCTCGCGCCACGCCTTGGCCGACTCGCCCCGCTCGCCGTAGCTGAGGCAGACCACCTTGACGCGCTCACCTCGCGACGCCGACAACGCGATCGCGCCCCCGGCCCGCCAGACGAAGTCCCCGGCGTGGGCGCTCACGACGAGCATCGGTCCGGCGCCCGTGTTCTCAGCAGCCATGAATCTCCTCGATCGCAGTGGATGGCTCCCCATCCTGCCTATCTTTCACGAAATTGTCAACAATCGTTCCGCAGATTCGGTCTACCGTGACGCGCTCACCGCAGTCGGGGACCTGCTGCCGGGCGTCAGCGCCCGGCCCCTTGGCCTGCTCGTCCGCCGTGCAGCGCCCCCCGACGCCGACCACACCTCCACACCCGGCTTGACCTTGGAAATAGGCCGCTTCGGCGCAATGCCCGGCCGCTTGGATCAGCGGCCCGGCCAGGTCTTGGGGACCACTTCGCTCCGGCTGCCGCGCTCGTCACTCCGCACTGGAACCCAGAGGCGATCCCGCCTGCCGAGGAGTGACGTCCAACACATGTGTCAGAACAATCGTCGACAATCTGTCGACACGACGTCCCGGCGCCTGGATCCGGTGCGCGCCGCGGTGTCCTGGAAGGCTCCGCAGAGCGTTCCAGGACACCGGGTCGGCCGGGATCAGATGCTGCGCAGCGCTTCGATGACGCTGACGAGGTGGCGGCGGGCGGCCCGCTCGGCCCCCTCGGCGGAGTGGGCGCAGATCTCGTCGATCATCGCCAGGTGCTCGGCCAGGGACACCTGCGGGCGCCCGGGCAGCAGCGCGAGCCGGAACTGGTGCCGGACGTTCTGGGCGCGCAGGCGCTCCAGCAGGTCCGCGGCCGTGGCCTGGCGGCTGATCTCGCGGATGCGGCGGTGCAGGGTCTGGTTCAGCTCGGAGTACTCCAGCACGTGCCCGTTGGCGACGGCCGTGCGCATCGACTCCCCGAGCCCGCGCAGCTCGACGATCTCGGCATCGGTGACGTTCTCGGCGGCCTTGGCCGCGCACAGCCCCTCGAGGACCATCCGCACCTCGGAGATCTCGATGGCCTCGGCGAGCGTCACCGCCCGGACCCGTGCGCCCCGGTTCTGCTCCCGCTCGACCAGGCCCTCCTTGGTCAGCTCGAACAGAGCCGTGCGCACACTGCTGCGGCTGGCCCCGAACTGGCGCGACAGATCGGCCTCGACGAGACGCTGGTTGGGAGCGAAGTCACCGCGGACGATCGCCTCCCGGATCGCCGCGGTGATGTCGAGGCCGGCTCCGTCATCCAGTTCCGTCACCTTTCCCCTTCCCACGTTCGGATCTTACCGTGCCCGCGTTGATCGTTGACGATTCTGTGGACGATGCGAGCTGATCGAGCCAGCGGCGGCTGGCGTCGCTGATCCGGGACGGGACGCCCAGCTCGGCGAGCAGCCGGGCGGCCGCCCGCATCTCCGCGGACCGCCGGACGGCGTGCTTGACGCTGCCCTCCTCCAGCCTGCGGACGAGCGAGGCGTCCGCCGCCGCCAGTTCGGCGCCGATGTTGTCACGCAGCCAGTCCTCCAGCCCCGCCTCGCGAGCGGCGTGCAGCGCCTCGGTGACGGCCGCGGCCATCCCCTTGAAGAACACGCTGCGCAGCAGCTTGCGCGTCGCGGCCTCCCCCGCGTCGCCGTCCAGGACGGTCACCGACGCTCCGAGCGGCCGCAGCAGTTCGGCGCATCCGGCGGCCGCCGGCCCGGAGGCGAGCATGGGGGTGCGCAGCCCCTTGCCGGGCACCGGGGCCATCAGCGCGACGTCGGCGAAGCGCGGTCCGGCGAGCTCGGCCAGGGTGCGCTTCAGGCCGGGCGAAGCGGTGTTGAGATCGGCCCAGACCGCGTCGGCCGCGAGGCCGGGCAGCCCCGCCCGCAGCGCGTCCTCGGCGTCGTGGGCGCTGTTCACGCTGAGGACGAGGTCGGCGCCGGCGGCGGCGTCGGCCTCGTCGGCGCAGGCGCGGATCCCGGGGCCGGGCCGGACGGCGGGATCGTAGCCGCGCACGTGCGCGCCCGCCGCGAGCAGGTCCCGGGCGATCTCGCCGCCCGCCTCGCCCAGCCCCAGCACGGCGACCGTTACCGTCATCGGGGAACCTTTCGCATCCTGCCCGGCCGTTCGCCGTCCTTGGCCTGCTGGACCAGCCGGTACACCTCGGCGCGCAGCTCGGCGAAGCGCGGCAGCGACCGGGTGCCGAGCTGGTCGCGCTCCGCGGGCAGGTCGATGGCGACGTCGGCCAGCACCTCGGTCGGCGAGCTCGACAGCACGATCACGCGTTCGGCCAGGTAGACGGACTCGTCGATGTCGTGGGTGATGAACAGTACCGTGACCCCGAGGCGCTTCCACAGGGAGCGGACCAAGTCCTCCAGCTCCGCGCGGGTCTGCGCGTCGACGGCCGCGAACGGCTCGTCCATGAGCAGGATGTGCGGCTCGTAGGCGACGGCCCTGGCGATCGCCACCCGCTGCTGCATGCCTCCCGACAGCTGCCAGGGGTGGGCGTCGACGGCGTCGGCGAGCCCGACGGCGGCCAGGGCCTCCGGCACGAGCCGCTGCCGCTCGGCCTTCGGGACCCTCTTCTCCTTCAGCGGCAGCTCGACGTTCTGCCGGACCGTCATCCACGGGAACAGGCTGCGCCCGTACTCCTGGAAGACGACGGCCATGCCGGGCGGCGGCCCGGTCACCGCCCTGCCCTCCAGCAGGACTTCGCCCGAGGTGCTGTCCAGCAGCCCCGCGACGCACTTGAGCAGGGTGGTCTTGCCCGCGCCCGAGGGCCCGACGACGCAGACGAGCTCGCCCGTCCCGACCTCGAACGTCAGGTCGCCGACCGCCTCGACGGTGCGGCCCCGCCCCTGGTACACCTTCCTCAGGTGGCGGACCTGGAGCATGGTGCCGGTGTCGACCGTGGTCTTGGTCATCTCAACCCTCTCGCTGGGCTCGGCGGAGCCCGGTGTACCAGCGCAGCACGCGCGCCTCGGCCAGGTGGAAGAGCGCCGACAGCGTGACGCCGATGGCGCCGAGCAGGATGATCCCGGTCCACATCTGGGGGACCGCGAACGTCCGCTGGAACTGGATGATGGTGAAGCCGACGCCCTCGCTGGCGGCGAACATCTCGCTGATCACCATGAGGATGATCCCCACCGACAGCGCCTGCCGGGCCCCCGCGGCGATCTGGGGGCCCGCCCCGGGCAGCACGAGGCGGACCAGGCGGGAGACGGGCCGCATCCGGTAGGAGCGGGCGGTGTCGCGCAGCACCTCGTCCAGGGCGCGGACGCCCTCGACGGTGTTGAGCAGCACCGGCCACACGCAGCCGGTGACGATCACCAGGATCTTCATGCCGTCGCCGATGCCGGCGAACAGCATGAGGATCGGGACGAGCACCGGCGGCGGAATCGCCCGGAAGAACTCCAGCACCGGCTCCAGGACCGCGCGCAGCGTCCGGGACGATCCGATCGCGATGCCCGCGCCGATCCCGAGGACGAGCGCCAGGAGGTATCCGGCGGCCAGCCGGACGAGGCTGGGCAGGACGTCGCCGGTGAGCCGGCCGTGGAACCAGGTGTCGTCGAACGTGCCGACGATCGTGCGCAGCGGCGGCCAGAAGTAGTCGGTGCTGCCGTCGGAGGCCGTCCACCAGACGGCGACGAGCAGCACGGGCACCGCCAGCAGCCGGGCGGCGGCCTTGAGCGCGCTCATACGGCGGCCTCCCTTCGGATCGAGGGGTGCCAGCGCAGCGCCCGCCGCTCCACGGTGCGCGCGACGGCGTTCACCGCGACCCCGATCAGGCCGACGACGATGACCAGGGCGTACATCACCGACACCGCGCCCGAGTTCTGCGCGACCGCGATCTGCCGGCCGAGGCCGGGCGAGCCGATGACCAGCTCGCCGGTGATCTCCAGGATCAGCGCGACGGCGGCGCCGAGCCGGAACCCGGTCATCACATAGGGCAGTGCGGTCGGCCAGACCACGGTCCGGGCGGCCGTCAGCGGGCGGAAGCGGTAGGAGCGGGCGGTGTCGCGGGCGACCGGGTCCACGTCCCGGACGCCGTACAGCACCTGGACGAGCACCTGCCAGAACGAGGCGTACACCACCAGGAGCAGGGTCGAGCGCGGTTCGGTGCCGTACAGCAGCACCGCCAGCGGGATCAGCGCGACCGACGGGATCGGCCGCAGGAACTCGATCGTGGAGTGCAGCGCGGCCTGCAGCGGCGGGACCGAGCCGATGATCACGCCGAGCACGACCCCGGCGGCCATCGCGACGGCCAGCCCGATCGCCCAGCCGCGCAGCGTCTCCCCCAGCGCCTGCCAGAAGTCTCCCGCGGCGGCCTGGTCGGCGAGCGCCGCCAGCATGTCGCTGACCGGGGGCAGGTAGCGGCGTTCGACCAGGCCCGACCTGGGGACCAGCTCGCCGAGGACGACCAGCCCCGCCAGGCCCAGGCCGCCGAGGAGCCAGGCCGGGGCGGGGCCGTTGCGACGACCCGTCATGGCAGCAGCGCCGAGACGTCGGGGGCCTTGGCGAGCAGACCGTCCCGGGCGGCGAGGTCGGCCAGGCTCTGCAGTCCGTCCCGGTTCACCTGGGCCGGGTAGTCCGGGAGCGTGAGCTGCTGGAGGACGGAGTTGTCGATCTTGGTGTAGGTCGGCAGGGTCGTGCGGACCGCCTCGGGGTGGGCCGCGGAGTACCGCAGTGACTTCTGCAGCGCCGCGGTGAAGCGCTTGACGACGTCCGACCTGGTGGCGGCGGTCTTCTCGGAGGTGAAGTAGCCGGCGATCGGCAACTTGTCCGCGGTGTCGACGTAGTTGGAGGCGACCAGGCGCCCGCCGCTCTTCAGCGCGGTGGACAGGAACGGCTCGACCACCTGGACGGCGTCGACGTTGCCCTTGTCGAGCGCGGCCCCCATGTCGGGGAAGGCCAGCTCGGTGAACTTGACACCCGTGGGGTCTCCGCCGGCCTTGCGGACCGACGCCCGGACGGTGGTGTCGTTGATGTTGTTGAGCGTGTTGACCGCGACCTTCTTGCCGGCGAGGTCCTTGGCGCTCTTGATGGGGCTGTCGGCCTTGACGACGATGCCGCCGAAGTCCTTGCCCGTGACACCGGTCGAGCCGACCCCGGACGAGACGACCTTGAGCGGCAGGCCCTTGGACTTGGCGACCAGCAGCGAGACGAAGTTGCTGAACCCGATGTCCACCTGGCCGGCCACCACCGCCGGCACGATCGCCGCCCCGCCCTGCGCGGTGACGACCTCCAACTTGAGGTTCTGCTCCTTGAAGAAGCCCTGCTCGATTCCGACGTAGACGGGCGCGACGTCCACGATCGGAATGACGCTGACCTTGACCTCGGCGAGACCGCCGCTCGCCGCGTCGTCGCTCGGGCTCCCTCCTCCGCAGGAGCTGAGGAGCAGGACGGCGGCTGCGGCCAGGGCCGCACGGACTCTGATCATTGTGATCTCCAAACGTCCCGGAGGGGGTGAGCGGGAACGCTGACCTCCACCCTGTGCCCGAGAAGCTACAAATCCGGCTACAGAATTGTCAACGATTTGACATGCAATCCTTCAGAGCAGCGTCCCCGGACTCCCTCGGGCCGCTGCCTCGGCTGTCAGGTTCGGCGGGCCCGGTTCGGCCGATCCGATCGGAGGGCGGGCGCCGCGCGGTCGCCCGCATCGCGTCGAGGAGTGCGCCGTCGGGCATGGCGCGGATCACGGGCTCGGCGGGAGCGGCGCCGTCGGCCGCGGACCGGCGCGCTACGGGCGGCCGTATGCGCATGGGCCGCTGCCGGACTGGCGGCGCAGGTCGATGCGCCGTGCTGAGCCGGGGTTGAGCGGAGGGGGCGCGTCAGCCGGTGGTGAGCTGCGCCAGGAGGCGTGCGGCGCGGGTGACGGCGGCCGCCGCGCCCTCGATGTCGAGGCCCTCGGTGGAGACCACGCCGACGCTGCGTTCGATCACGGTGCCGGGTTCCACGTCGGCGGGCACGCCGATGCCCGCCGACACGCCGACCGCGCCCTTCTGCAGTTCGCCCTTGGTCACGCAGTAGCCGTCCCGGCGGGCCCGCCGGACGGGCTCGGGATCGCGCGGGCTCTCCGGGCGCATCGCCAGGATCGCGATGCCGGACGCCCCCTGCGTCAGCGGATGCCTGCTGCCCACCCGGTAGCCGACGCTCAGCACGGTGTCCCGCGGTTCGGCCACCATGACCGCGACGCAGGTGTCGCCCTCCGCGGCGGCGATGAAGGCGGTCGCGTGGGTCCGCTCGGCCAGTTCCTCCAGCACGGGGCGGGCGCCGCGCATGAAGTGCGGCTCGAACCGGGAGGCCAGCACCGCGGCGCCGAGGCCGAGCCGGATGCGGCCGTCGGCGGCGCGCGCGACGAGCGAGTGGGCCTCGAGGGTGGCCACGATGCGGTAGCAGATGGCGCGGTGGACGCCCAGCTCCTTGGCCAGCTCCGCCACCGAGATGCCCGCCGGGCTCCGCGACACCACGTCCAGTGCGCGCAGACCGCGGTCGAGCGTCTGCAGCGTGCTCATCCCACTCCTCACCCCATGGGTCGCCTCAGATGATCGCACAGCGGCCCCGCCGGGCGCGGTCGGCACCGTGCCGTGTTCCGTCCCATCGCCGGCGCTCCCGCCGCGGCGGTCCGCCGCCCGGCGCACCCGCCCGGGCCGGGGCGGCCGCAGCCCGGCGGATGCGCAGAACCGGCGGCGCGGAGACCAGCGGGACGACGTCACGAGGCGACCCGACGGCCGCTCGCCCACCGGGGCGCGGGACGGTCCGCGGCGCCTCCCCCGCGGCACCCGGGCTGACCAGCGGAGGACCGGTCTTGACCCGCCAATGTGACGCACCTTACCCTGCACTGGTCTCGCTTATCGCACATAAGTGTTCGATAAAAGTAAAACCGCTGTTCAGAGCTGCAAGGAGCATATATGGGGTCGGTCTCATCCCCCGCCGCCGATGCGCCGGAAGGCGCCGCGGCCGCGCTCGGCGCGGGCGCGGGAGGCTGCCCGGTCGACCACTCCCGGCTGGATCCGACCGGACGGCCCGTCTCCGCCGACGCGGCCGCCTTCGATCCGTTCGGGGAGGCGTACCTGCGGGACCCGGCGGGCGCGCTGCGGTGGGCGAGGGACCAGGAGCCGGTCTTCTACAGCCCGGAACTGGGCTACTGGGTGGTCACCCGCTACGAGGACGTCAAGGCGGTCTTCCGCGACAACATCACCTTCTCGCCGTCCATCGCCCTGGAGAAGATCACCCCGTTCTCCGACGAGGCGAACGCGGTGCTGAAGGCGCACGGGTACGCGATGGACCGCACCCTGGTCAACGAGGACGAGCCCGCCCACATGCTGCGCCGCCGGGCGCTGCAGGAGCCGTTCACCCCTGAAAAGCTCGCCCACCACGAGCCGATCGTGCGCCGTCTCGTCCGCGAGCACGTCGACCGGTTCGTCGACGCGGGCCGGGCCGACCTCGTCGCCGAGATGCTGTACGAGGTGCCGCTGACCGTCGCGCTGCACTTCCTCGGCGTGCCCGAGGAGGACATGGCCACGCTGCGCCGCTACTCCGTCGCGCACACCGTCAACACCTGGGGGCGTCCCTCACCCGAGGAGCAGGTGGCCGTCGCCGAGTCGGTCGGCAGGTTCTGGCAGTACTCCGGCGAGGTCCTGGAGAAGATGCGCCAGGACCCCTCGATGCCCGGGTGGATGCCGTACGGGATCCGGCTGCAGCCGGAGATGCCCGACGTCATCACCGACTCCTACCTGCACTCGATGATGATGGCCGGCATCGTGGCCGCGCACGAGACCACCGCGCTCGCCACGACCAACGCGCTGCGGCTGCTGCTGGAGAACCGCGCCCAGTGGGAGGAGATCTGCGCCGACCAGGGCCTCATCCCGGCCGCGGTGGAGGAGTGCCTGCGCTTCTCCGGCCCGATCGTGGCATGGCGGCGGATCGCCACCGCCGACACCGAGATCGGCGGCGTGCCCATCCCCGAGGGCGCCAAGCTGCTGATCGTCCAGGCCTCCGCCAACCACGACGAGCGGCACTTCGACGACCCCGACGAGCTGGACATCCGCCGTGACAACGCCGGCCGGCACCTGTCGTTCGGCTACGGCTCCCACCAGTGCCTGGGCAAGCACCTGGCGCGGATGGAGATGCAGATCATCCTGGAGGAGTTCACCACGCGCCTGCCGCACATGCGGCTCGTCCCCGACCAGGAGTTCACCTACCTGCCCAACACCTCCTTCCGCGGCCCCGAGCACCTGTGGGTGGAGTGGGACCCCGAGCGCAACCCCGAACGCGCCGACCCGGCGATCCTGGACCGCCGCCGGCCGGTGCACCTGCGCGGACCGGCCGGACGCGCCGCCGCCCGCACCGTGGCCGTGCGCCGCATCGATCGGGAGGCGGACGGCATCGTGCGGATCACACTGGCCGACCCGCGCGGCGGAACCCTGCCGAAGTGGTCGCCCGGTTCGCACGTGGACCTGGAGTTCGGCGGGTTCTCCCGCCAGTACTCCCTGTGCGGCGATCCGGACGACCGGTCCTGCTACCAGATCGCGGTGCGCAAGGAGGCCGACGGCCGCGGCGGCTCCCGGTACCTGCACGAGCGCCTGGCCGTCGGCGACGTGCTGCGCATGCGCGGCCCCCGCAACCACTTCCGGCTGGACCCGGACGCGCGGCGCTACGTGTTCATCGCCGGCGGCATCGGCATCACCCCGATCATCGCGATGGCCGACCACGCCCGCCGCACCGGCCGCGACTACGAGATCCACTACTGCGGCCGGTCGTCCGGTGCGATGGCCTGCCTGGACCGGCTCGTCCGCGACCACGGCGACCGGCTCACCGTGTACCGGTCCGCCGAGGGCGTGCGGCTGGACATCGGCGCGCTGCTGGCCGAGCCGGCGGAGGGCACCCTGATCTACGCGTGCGGCCCGCGGCGGCTGCTCGACGCGCTCGGCGAGGCGACCCGGCACTGGCCCGAGGACGCGCTGCGCATCGAGCACTTCACCTCCGACGTGGGCGCCCTCGACCCGGCCAAGGAGCACGCCTTCGACGTGCACCTGGCCGAATCCGGCGGCACCGTCCGCGTCCCCGCCGACCAGACCGTGCTGGCCGCACTGCGCGCCGCCGGCGTGGAGGTGCCCAGCGACTGCGAGGAAGGACTGTGCGGCACCTGCGAGGTCCCCGTCGTGGACGGCGAGGTGGACCACCGCGACCTGGTGCTGACCAAGGCCGAGCGGGCACGCGGCGACCGGATGATGACGTGCTGCTCACGCGCCTGCGGCAAGGCGCTCACACTCCGTATCTGACGTGCGGCGGCTTGGCTCCGGGGGGCGAGGAGCAGGCCCGGAGATCGAAAGGAACACCAATGGCATCGGAAGCGGCACCAGTCCGCACGGCAGGCACCGGCACTCGCCGCGACGCCCCCGCCCGCGGGTTTCCCCGGCTGCTGGCGGGCAGTATGGCCGGCGCCGTCCTCGAATGGTATGACTTCGCCATCTACGGCGTGATGGCGGCGACGGTGCTCGGACCGCTGTTCTTCCCGGGCGGCAACGGCTTCGTCAAGCTCCTGCTGGCACTGGCCACCCAGGGGATCGGCTTCTTCGCCCGGCCGCTCGGCGGCATCGTGTTCGGGCACCTCGGCGACAGGTTCGGCCGCAAGCCGATGCTGGTGGTGACCTTCCTGCTGCTGGGCGCCGCCACCACGTCGATCGGCCTGCTGCCGACCTACCACGACGTCGGCATCACCGCGACGATCCTGCTCGTCGTGCTGCGCCTGGTGCAGGGCTTCGCGCTCGGCGGCGAGTTCGGCGCGGCCGTGCTGCTGGTCAGCGAGTACGGCTCGCCCCGGCGGCGCGGGTTCTGGACGTCCTGGCCGCAGGCCGGCGCCCCGGCCGGCACGGTGCTGGCGGCCGCCGTGATCACCCTGCTGGGCATGTCCATGAGCGACGCCGACTTCGAGTCCTGGGGCTGGCGGATCGCGTTCCTGGTCGCCGCGCCGCTCCTGGTCATCGGGTTCCTGATCCGCCGGGGCCTGGACGAGTCGCCGGTGTTCCGCCAGGCGCAGCGGGCGGCCGAGGAGCGGCGGAAGGCGGCGGCCGGGGCGCACGCCGAGCGGTCCAGCATCCTGCAGGCGCTGTCGCGGCCGCGGGCGGTGCTGCACGGCCTCGGCATGCGGCTCGGCGAGAACATCGCGTTCTACATCTACACGGTGTTCGTCATCGCCTACGCCACCAAGTACCACGGTTTCGATCGCGGTGACGTGACACTGGTGGTGACCTTCGCGTCGGTGTTCCAGTTCGTCGGGATGATCGCCGGTGGCGCCTGGTCGGACCGGGTCGGCCGCAAGGTCGCGATGCTGGTGCCGTCGGCGGTGCTGGTGGTCTGGGCGCCGGTGTTCTTCTGGCTGGTGCACTTCGAGAGCCTGCCGCTGCTGTGGGTCGGTGTCTGCGTCGGTGCGTTCTTCCACGGCATGCTGGCCGGGCCGGAGGCCGCCTGGATCGCCGAGCTGTTCCCGACCCGGTACCGCTACGCCGGCTCCTCGCTGGTGTTCCAGGGGTCCTCGATCATCGCCGGCGCGCCCGCCCCGTTCATCGCGGTGTGGCTGATCAACGGCTTCGGGGTCGGCATGGTCATCGGCTACCTGGTGCTCACCATGGCGATCACCTTCGTCGCGGTGATCACGAGCTGGGAGACCAAGGGCGTGGACCTGGACCGGGTCGGCTGATCCCCCGCCGGAGCCCGGCGCTCCGCGGATCCGGCACCGCAGCGGCGTACGTACCGGACC
>NZ_BAABDO010000110.1:0-22701 GCF_039539665.1 Actinomadura keratinilytica | reverse complement strand
CCGCCGTGCGGTGCGGCCCCGGCCGCCCCCGGCGGCGCGGTCCGCGCCTGTTCGGCGTCGCCCGCGCCCGCCGCCCCCGCGGCGGCCGCTGGTTCAAGGCCGGGCATCACCCCGGGTCCCGGTTGTGTCATGTGCGCCCCCTGCGCGATGGCGGAGCCGAACGGCGTCCGCCCGGTGTTCTGTCCGGTGTTGGGTGGGCCCGCTCCGGGCGCGCGGCGCGCCCGCGAGACCCCGCGGTCCGGGTCGTGACCGGTCGCTCCGTCGGGTCCGGCGCGGTCCGCCGGGTCGGCGGGCCCCTCAGTTCCCGACATGTGCAACCTCCCCGAATGTGACGAACCTGTCCTCGGCGAACTCGACGATCGCGGCGTCGACGACGTTCTCCAGGGTGCCGCCCTCGGCGCGGATCGCGCGCTGGCGCTCGTACGACGCCCCGAATTCCAGGACATCCGACGCGACCTTGAGCTCCTCCGTACAGCCCAGCCGGTCGGCGACGGGTTCCAGTTCGCGTACCAGTTCGTAGAGATCGTCACGAAGCGGCGTGGTGTTCCCGGTGTCATCGGTGATGACGATGGCGTCCAGACCGTGGCGGGTGGCGCGCCACTTGTTGTCGCGCACCACCCAGGCCGCCGGGCGCGGCAGCGTGTAGCCGCGGTCCAGCTGCTGGTCGAACAGCGTCACCAGGCACTGGCAGAGCGCGGCCGCCATGCCCACTTCCCGCAGGGTGGGGATGCCGTCGAACATCCGGATCTCGACCGTGCCGAAGTTCGGATGCGGCCGGATGTCCCACCACACCTCCTTGATGCTGCGGATCGTACCGGCCCGCAGCAGCGTGGCCATGTAATCCTCGAACGCCGCCCAGTCGTCCAGCAGATGCGGAGGTCCGGCCGTGGGCAGCTGGCCGAAGACCACCGCGCGGCTGGACGCCAGTCCGGTGTCGTGGCCGCTCCAGAACGGGCTGGAGGCGGTGAGGGCGAGGAAGTGCGGCAGATAGGCCGACAGGGCGTTGACGATCGGGATCACCCGGTCGACGTCGCTGACGCCGACGTGGACGTGCACGCCGAAGGTCTGGATCCGGCGGGCCAGCCACTGCATCTGCTCGATGAGGTCGGCGTAGCGCTGCACCGGCGCCATGACCGCGTCCCGCCAGTCGCTGATCGGATGCGTCCCCGTGCAGGCCAGCGTGATGCCGCGGTCGGCGGCCGCCGACCGCAGCGCGGCCACCGTGGCGGCCAGGTCGTCCTTGGCCTCCCCCACGGTGTAGCAGACGTCCGTCACGACCTCGACGGTCGACTCCATCAGCTCGTGCCGGACCTTGTGGACGTCGCCGCCCTCGCTGAGCGACGGCAGCGCGGCCAGCACCTCACGCGCGTCCTGCCGCAGGTGCCTGGTCTCCGCGTCCACGAGCTGGATCTCCCACTCGATCCCCAGCGTCGGGCCGCGGGACGGGTTGAAGTCAATGGCCACGGCCAACCTCCGTCCACAATCCTTGCAGGTCGATGCGTGGCACGTGGCGCAATTCGGCCAGCGGGTCACTAAGCCTGGACAAACGCCGATCCAGGCGTCGGTCCGGGCCGGGACCGCTCTCCATCATGACGCCGGGTGCCGAGGAGCCGCAGGGCTCCGTGCCCGGCGCCGATCATTTGATCCGGAAGGACGACAACCGGACACGATCCGTGACTCATTTCGGTCATGGCAGTTCGGAAGAGCACCCTCCGAACGAACTAGTCCAACCTTTAATCTACCTGGTAACGATTCGTGATCACCCCGTCAGGGCGGCCCGGCGGCACACCGGGCGGACACCCGTATCACATCACTGTGAGCACGCGTGCGACGACGGTGATCCTCTTCCCGGACAGGCCGCGCAATCGTGGCTTAATCTTCGTGAAGTCACCGGGGACCGCCCCGGGACCGCAGGAGCGCCGTCCACGGACACGACGGCCGTGCCCGGACACGAACGCCATCGGGGAGCCATGAGAAGACCACCGCGCGCCGTCACCGCGATCGCCGTGCCGCCCGTCGCGGCCTCGCTCCTGCTCGTCCCCGCCCTGGCCGCGGCCCCGGCCGCCGCCGAGCCGGTGTCGCCCCCCGTGCAGTCGAGCGCGGTGACGGCCTCCCCCTCGGGGCCGCTGGGCGGGGCGCAGCTCGCCGGCAAGGGCACGATCGTCAATCCGGCCGCGGGCGTCCCGGCGGCGCCGAAGATCAAGGCGGCGTCGTACCTGATCGCCGACGGCGACACCGGCGAGGTGCTGGCCGCCAAGAACCCGCACGGCAGGTTCCTGCCCGCCAGCACCCTCAAGACCCTCACCGCGCTGACGCTGATCCCCAAGCTCAGGGCGGACCAGACCGTGCGGCCCTCGCAGGAGGCGTGCGACGTCGAGGGCACCAAGGTCGGCATGACGCCGAAGATGAGCTACAAGGTGTCCGACCTGTTCTACGCGCTGATGATGATGTCGGCGAACGACGCGGCGGTGACGCTGGCCGAGGCCAACGGCGGCATGGAGCGCACCCTGGCCGACATGAACGCCGAGGCCAGGCGGATCAACGCCCGCGACACCCTGGCCGGCTCCCCCAACGGCCTCGACCGCGACCTCGGCCTCAGCGTCAAGACGCAGCACACCTCCGCCTACGACCTGGTGCTGATCCTGCGCGAGGCGATGCGCAACGCCGACTTCCGCCGCTACGTCCAGACCATCGACCACTTCTTCCCCGCCCCGGCGACCAAGAAGGAGCGCAAGAAGGGCAAGAAGGTCGGCGGCTACCCGATCCACACCCACAACCGGATGCTGCCGGGCCAGTCGCACGCCTACCGGGGCATGCTCGGCGGCAAGAACGGCTACACCATCGCCGCCAAGCAGACGTTCGTGGCGGCGGCCCGCCGCGACGGCCACACGATCTACATCTCGCTGATGGGGGCCGACCGGCCGCCGTCCGACTACGCCGCCGAGCTGCTGGACTGGGGCTTCAAGGCGCGCGGCAAGGTCAAGCCGGTGGGCGAGCTGGTGCCGCCGGGCGACCTGACGCCGAAGAAGGCCGACGCCGGCAGCGGCGGCATGCTCGCCGACACGCCGCTGGGCGGCGGCTCGGCGGGCGGCTGGGGCCTGGCGGCGGGCACCGCCGGCGGCGCGCTGCTGGCGGCCGGGCTGGTGTTCGTGGCCGTCCGGCGGCGGCGCGGCTGAGGCGTCTCGTCCGGGCCGGGCGTTCTGTCCCGAGGCCGGGCGTCTCGTCTCGGCCGGGCGTCCCGTCCCGGAGTCAGGCGCCCCGTTCCGGCGGATCGGTGACGGTCCCGGTGCCGAACAGGAAGTCCCGGCGGGGCCGCCACACCCCGTCGGCCCCGTGCTCGTACAGCGAGAACCCCCACACCTGGAAGGCGGCCTCGTAGTCGGCCATCTCCTTGTAGGCGCGGTCCATCTGCTCGTCCGACAGGTGGTGCGCCACGGTCACGTGCGGGTGGTAGGGGAACTGCGGCCGCTGCCCCGGCGGGCCCGCCAGTACCTTCGCGTGCAGGCGCGCGCAGCCGTCTGTTCCTTCGGCCAGTGCCACGAAAACGACCGGTGAGACGGGTCGGAACGTTCCCGTACCGTGCAAGCGGATCCTGAAGGGACGCTCGGTGCGCGCCACCTGCGCCAGGTGCCGCTCGATGGCGCCGAGTTCGGCGGCGTCGATCTGCGAGGGCGGCAGCAGCGTGATGTGCGTGGGGATGCCGGACGCCAGGCGGTCGCCGAACGATTCGCGGACACGCTGCAGCTCGCGCCCGTAGGGGTCGGGAATCGGGATCGCGACCCCGATCGTGCGCGTGCCGTGCGTCTCGTGGCCCCCGGTGGCCTGTGTTGTCCCTGCGGGGGGTCCGCCCCCGGGGCGACCCCCCGCGCCCCCCGCCGGCTGGGAGCTAGTGGTCACGTCCCACGAATCCAACGCGGTCGCGCACGACCTCCATCGTGCGCTCGGCGGCCTCGCGGGCGCGGGCGGCGCCGTCGGCCAGGATGCGGTCGAGCCGGTCCTCGTCGGCCAGCAGCTTGTGGGTGCGCTCGCGGATCGGGGTGAAGGTGTCCACCACGAGCTGGGCCAGGTCCTTCTTGAACTGGCCGTAGCCGCTGCCGGCGTACCGCTGCTCCAGCTCGGGCACGGCGGTGCCGGACAGCGCGGAGTAGATCCGCAGCAGGTTGGTGATGCCGGCCTTGTTCTCCTCGTCGTAGCGCACCTCGGTGCCGGTGTCGGTGACCGCGCGCATGATCTTCTTGCGCATCGGGCCCGGCTCCTCCAGCACGTCGATGATGCCCTGCGGGGAGGACGCCGACTTGCTCATCTTGGCGGTCGGCTCCTGCAGGTCGGTGATCTTGGCGGCGCCCTCGGGGATGTAGGCCTCGGGGATCGCGAACGTCTCGCCGAACCGCTGGTTGAAGCGCTGCGCCAGGGTGCGGGTCAGCTCCAGGTGCTGGCGCTGGTCCTCGCCGACCGGCACCCGCAGCACCCGCCCGGCCGCGCCCTCGCCGGGGCCGGGGGTGTAGAGCAGGATGTCGGCGGCCTGCAGCACCGGGTAGGTGAACAGCCCGACCGTGGTGCCCGCGGTGCCCTGCTTGGCGGACTTGTCCTTGAACTGGGTCATCCGCCCGGCCTCGCCGAACCCGGTGAGGCAGCCCAGGATCCAGCCCAGCTCGGCGTGCTCGGGCACCTGGCTCTGCACGAACAGGGTGGCCCGCTCCGGGTCGACGCCCATGGCCAGCAGCTGGGCGGCCGCGATCTTGGTGCGGCGGCGCAGCGCCGCCGGGTCGTGCCGGACCGTGATGGCGTGCAGATCGACCACGCAGTAGAAGGTCTGGTGGGTCTCCTGCATCGCCACCCACTGCCGCAGCGCCCCCAGGTAGTTGCCGAGGTGGAAGGAGTCGGCGGTGGGCTGGATGCCGGACAGCACGCGCGGGACGGCCGGGGCCGACGCGGCTCCGGCACCGGCGGCTTCGGAAGTGGGCGCTACGGACATATGCACAGACCGATTCTCTCAGACCCGGCCCGGAGGGGCGTCGTCACCGGGGGCGGCCGCGGGGTTTTCACGATCGTCCGGACGTGCGGGACGGTCCGGTTCCCCTTCAAGGTCGCCGGCGGGCGGGACGCCCCCGCGCGCGGGGGTGTGCGGAGCTGACGGGACCGCCGGCGCCGCTGGGGCCGCCGGCGTGACGCGCACGCGGGCCACCCGGCGCCCGTCCATGCGGGCGACCGCGAGCCGGTGACCGGCGGCCTCCACCGCGTCGCCCTCGCCGGGCACGCGGCCCAGGGCCGCCATGATGTGGCCCGCGACCGTCTCGTAGGGGCCCGCGGGCAGCCGGATGCCGGTCGCCGCGGCGAACTGGTCCAGGTTGAGCAGGCCGTCCACCTCGACCACCCCGCCGTGCAGCCGGCGCGCCTGCGCGTCCTGCACATCATATTCATCGCGAATGTCCCCGATGAGCTCCTCGACCAGGTCCTCCAGCGTGACGATCCCGGCGGTGCCGCCGTACTCGTCCACCACGATCGCCAGGTGGTGGCCCTCGCGCCGCATCTCCGACAGCACCGGCAGCACCCGCTGCGAGGCGGGCACGAACTTCACCGGACGCACCAGCTCCCCCACCGGCACCGCGCGGTCGGCGGTCTCCAGCACCAGCAGGTCCCGCAGGTGGACGAACCCGATCACCTCGTCGTGGGAGTCGCGGCACACCGGGAACCGCGAGTGCGGGCTGGCCGCCGCGATCTTCGCCGCGCTCGCCAGCGGCAGCGCCGCGTCCAGGAACACCACCTCCGTGCGCGGCACCAGCACCTCGCGCAGCGGCCGCTCCCCCGCGACGAGCACCTCCTCGATCAGCGTCCGCTCGTCGTCGGTGAGCTCGGTGGCGGCCGCCACCAGGGCCCGCATCCGGTCGGCGGTGATCTCCTCCCGGACGGCGTCCGGATCGCCCCCCGCCAGCCGGACCACAAGGTCGGCGGAGCGCGACAGCAGCCGCACCAGCGGGCGGACCGGCTTGCGCGGCTGCCGCGGACGGTCCGCCACGGCCGCGCCCCGCGGCCCGGCGGCCGCCGGCGGCCCGAGCGGGTCGGGCAGGTCGGGCAGGTCGGAACGGCTCCCGCGCGGCGGCGGGGCGCTGCTGCGATCGTTCATGTCGGTGGTCCGTCCGCCCTTCGCGAACCGATGATCCTTCCGCAGGACGTACCCGCGGCGAAGGTCCGTCACCGGCCCGCGTCCGCAGGCTATCGTTGCGGGACTTCTCAGGTTCGGTTTATGCGGCGCGGATAGCGTGGGCAGCCGATCACTCGCGTCGGCGACCGGCCGGGGCGGATCCGTCGAACTTGGAGGTAACGACACGTGAAGCTGCTCGTCACGGGGGGCGCCGGCTACGTGGGCGGGGTCGTCGCCGCCCAGCTGCTGGACGCCGGGCACGAGGTCGTCGTGCTGGACGACCTGTCCACCGGGCACGCCGACGCCGTCCCCGAGGGCGCCCGGCTGGTGCGCGGCACGCTGCGCGAGGCCGCCTTCGGCGTGCTGGACGGCGCCGGCTTCGACGCGGTGCTGCACTTCGCGGCCCGCTCGCTGGTCGGCGAGTCGGTGGAGAAGCCCGGCCTGTACTGGGACAACAACCTCGGCGAGTCGCTGGCGCTGCTGGACGCGATGCGCCGCGCCGGGGTGCCCCGGATCGTGTTCTCCTCCACCGCCGCCACCTACGGCGAGCCGGAGTCCACGCCGATCCTGGAGACCGACCCGACCCGGCCGACCAACCCCTACGGGGCGTCCAAGCTGGCCATCGACACCGCGCTGGCCGAGTACGCGCGGCTGCACGGCCTCGGCGGGGTCTCGCTGCGCTACTTCAACGTCGCGGGCGCGCTGCTGGACGGCGGCCGGGTGCAGGGCGAACGGCACACCGTCGAGACGCACCTGATCCCGAACGTGCTGAAGGTCGCGCTCGGCGAACGCGAGAAGGTCATGGTGTTCGGCGAGGACTACCCCACGCCCGACGGCACCTGCGTGCGCGACTACATCCACGTCGTCGACCTGGGCGTGGCGCACCTGCTGGCGCTGGAGGCGTGCGAGCCGGGCGTGCACCAGATCTTCAACCTGGGCAACGGCAACGGGTTCTCGGTCCGCGAGGTGATCGAGGTGTGCCGGGAGGTCACCGGGCACCCGATCCCGGCCGAGCCGCATCCGCGCCGGCCCGGCGACCCCGCCGTGCTGGTGGCCTCGTCGGACAAGATCAGGTCGGCGCTGGGCTGGAAGCCCGAGCGGGACCTGCGGGCCATGGTCGCCGACGCGTGGGCGTTCGCCCGGCGGGCTCGATGACGGCGTCCGACCCGCGCGCGCTGGCCGCCGCGTTCACCGAGGCGTACCGGCGCGCACCGGAGGGCGTGTGGCGCGCCCCCGGCCGCGTCAACGTGATCGGCGAGCACACCGACTACAACGACGGGTTCGTGCTGCCGTTCGCGCTGCCCCAGGGCGTGTCGGTGGCGGCGGCGCGCCGCGACGACGGCGTGCTGGAGGTGCGGTCCCTGCAGGCCGCCGAGTCGGGCGTCACCGTGCCGGTGGACCCGCACGCGCCCGAGGCGCGCCGCTGGCGCGACACGGCGCCGCAGCGGGAGCGGTGGGCCGCCTACCCCGCCGGGACCGCCTGGGTGCTGCGCGAGCACGTGGCGTCCGCGCCGATCGGCGGGGCGTCCCTGCTGATCGACGCGGACCTGCCGCAGGGCGCGGGCCTGTCGTCGTCGGCGGCGCTGGAGTGCGCCACCGCGCTGGCGCTGTGCGAGCTGTACGGCGCGGCCGACCTGCTGACCCCGGCGGGGCGGCGGGAGCTGGCCCGGCTGGCGCAGCGGGCCGAGCACGAGTACGTCGGCATGCCCTGCGGGATCATGGACCAGTCGGCGTCCCTGCTGTGCACGGCGGGCCATGCGCTGATGCTCGACTGCCGCAGCGGCCTGTCCGCGCAGGTGCCGCTGCCCCTGGCGGACGCCGGCCTGACCCTGCTCGTCGTCGACACCCGCATGCAGCACGAGCTGGCCGACGGCGACTACGGCAACCGCCGCGCCGAGTGCGAGCGGGCCGCCGAGCTGCTCGGCGCGGCCGCGCTGCGCGACGTCAAGGACCTGCCCGCCGCGCTGAACGCCCTGGACGACCCGGTGCTGCGCCGCCGCGTCCAGCACGTGGTGACCGAGAACCACCGCGTGGAGGCCGCCGTGGGGCTGCTGCGGGCGGGCGCGGCGGCCGAGCTCGGCGCCCTGCTCACCGCCTCCCACCTGTCGCTGCGCGACCAGTTCGAGGTGTCCTGGCCGGGCGCGGACGTCGCGGTCGAGGAGGCGCAGCGGGCGGGCGCGCGCGGCGGGCGCATGGTCGGCGGCGGGTTCGGCGGTTCGGCCATCGTGCTCACCCCGGCCGACCGCGCCGACCGGGTGAGCGAGGCCATCCGCGCCGCCTACGCGCGGCGCGGATGGCAGGAGCCGCGGTTCCTCACCGCCGTCCCCGCCGACGGCGCCCGCCGCCTGCTCTAGAGCCGCCCGCGGATGTCGTCGCGCAGGGCGGCGGCGGTCTGGGCGGCGTCGGCCGCGCCGACCGCGGCGAACCCGTCGACGGCCCGGCTCGCCGCCTCCAGGGCGTCGGCGAGCCGGCCGAGGGCGGCCAGCATGCGGGCCTCGTCGTAGCTCAGCGCCGCCTCCTCCCAGGCCGCCGCGGCCTCGTGCTCCTCCGCGGGCAGCTCGCCGAGGGCCCGCCGGGCGTCCGCCATCTCCTCCAGGGCGCGGTCGCCGTTGCCGCCCCACGCGCGGCACAGCGCGCCCCGGCGGCGGCAGCGCACCGCGCCGAACGGGTCGCCGGCCTTGGCGAACGCCTCGGCGGCCCGCAGGAACTCGTCGGCGGCGCGGGCGTCCTTGTCCAGGCCGGTGAGCACGTCGGCGGCCGTCTCCAGCAGCCGCGCGGCCTCGGCGGGGTCGTCCTCCTCCTCGGCCAGCGCCGTGAAGATCTCCGCGGCCTGCTCCTCGCCGAGTTCGCGCTGGGCGTGCGCCAGGATGAACCGGCAGCGGCGTTCGGCGGCCGGGTCGTCCACTTCGGCCAGCATGGGCGCGGCCTCCTCGGCGACCTCCGCCGCCTCGAAGTACCGCCCCGTGGACATGTACGCGGCGGCCAGCTCGACCCGGGCGTAGGCGGCCTGCGGCCGGTGGCCGAGCGCGGTGAACCCGGCCACCGCCTCCACCATGTCGGCGACGGCGTCGGCGGCGCGCTCGCACGTCAGCAGCAGGGAGCCGCGTTCGGCGTGCGCGGCCGGCGCCAGCCCGGGCGGGCCCGCGGCCGCGTTGGCGACGGCCTCGTCGAACGCCTCCAGCGCGGCCTCCGGATCCCGCGCGTCGCCGTACGCCAGCACCCGGCCCAGCAGGAGCGCCGCCTCGGCCAGCCGGCCCGGCTGCCCGGCCTCCCGGAACGCGGCACACGCCGGGCGCAGCGCGGCGGCGGCCTCCGCGTCGCGGCCGAGGACGCTGAGCCCGCGGCCCCGGTGCAGCTCCACCTCGCCGAGGTCGCGCGGACCGGACGGCGCCAGACCGTCCAGCGCGGCCAGGCCCTCCTCCGGGCGGTCGCCGCGCAGCAGGGCGTCGGCCAGCCGCATGCGGGCGTCGAACGCGTGCTGCGACCCCGCGTCGTGCTCGTCGAGGAAGGCGGCGGCGGCCCGCATCAGCGCGACGCCTTCCTCCGGCTCGCCCGTCACGCACAGCAGCGCGCCGATGCGGCTCAGCCCGCTCTGCTCGCGCACCCGGTCGCCCGCCTCGGCGAACAGCTCCACCGCCCGCCGCCACTCCGCCAGCGCGGCCCCGTACTCGCCCCTCGCCAGAAGCTCCGCGCCGCGGCCGTCGGTGCGCCGCGCCGACTGCAGCGGAGTGAGCGGGCGGTCGCCCGCCGCCTCGTCGAACCGCCGCCACGCCGCCAGCGCCCCGTCCAGGTCGTCCGCCGTGCGGGCCTCGTCGGCCGCGTCGAGCAGCGCGTCCAGGTCGGTCATGCCGGACAGGTCGCGGCGCGGCGCGGCATCCGGCTCCGGCTCGGGCCGGGCCGGGACCGGCGCCGGGGCGGGACGCCGGCGGTCGTGGGCGGTCAGCGGCAGGTGCTCGACGACCGGCTCGTCCGCGAGCGTCCGCTCCACGTTGTCGCCCTGGTAGGAGGTGCCGTTGCGGGCGTCGAAGCGGGCCGCGATCTCGCGGGCGCGCTCCGCCAGCTCCGCCCGCAGCTCGGCCACCGTCACCTCGCCGGCCCCGCCCGGGCGGCGCACCGCCGCGTCCCCGGCGCCCGCCTCCTCCATCCGGCGCAGCAGCAGCGCGCCCGCCGCGGCGAACTCCATGGCGTCGCACGGGCTCGGCGCCCGGTCCAGCCACCCCAGATGCCGCTGGAGGATCTCGAACCCGCGCGGCTCGTTGCCCGTCACCGCGCAGAACCACAGGTGCTCGCCGACCAGCGACAGGTTCGCCACGCTGGAGCGCACCAGCCGGTACGCGCGGCGGTGCGCGTCGCGCGCCTCCTCCAGCCGGCCCGTGCGCAGGTAGACCGGCAGCAGCGCGGTCAGGATGCCGTGCGGCTGCTCGCTGCAGGTCAGCTCGTCGCCCAGCACCGGCGCCGCGACGGCCAGCGCCTCCTCGTCGCGCCCCCGGACCTCCAGGTGCCGCACCATGCCGGTCGGGTCGCAGCCCTGGCAGTCCGACAGCCCGTCGCGCGGCGCCGCCTGCCACCTGGCGTACCACTCGTCGGCGGCGTCGAGGTCGCCCACGTGCCGCGCCACGATGTTGCGGTAGTGGTACACCGCCTGCAGGCTGTACCCGCCGGCGCGGTACCGGCGCTCCATGTCGTCCAGTACCGCGTACGTGCGGTCGAGCGGCACCTCGGGGAACAGCGTCAGCGAGTTGACGATCCACTTGAAGTGCCACAGCAGCCGCGCCTCGGCGTCGTGGCGGGACGGGTCGCGGTCGTGCTCGGCCAGGCACCGGCTGAACGTGGTGAACGCCTTGGCCGGCTCGCCGCCGTACTGGTAGGCGCCGGTCAGCGACATCCGCACCCGGAACGCCAGCCGGTCGTCGCCCGCCGCCTCGGCGCGCCGCAGCGCGTCCTCCACGAGCACCGTCTTGGCCTCGCCGTACGGCAGCTCCTGGGCCCGCGCCATCAGCTCGTGGACTTCAGCGGTGCTCATTTTCCGGCCTCCGGGTCGTGTACGGCCCAGTCGAGCAGGCCGAGGAACGAACGGTTGAGAACGGCGGTGTCGGCGGGGCGCAGCTGGTGCTGCCCGAGCAGCAGCGCCTGCCCGTACAACCCCTGGACGGCCAGTTCGATCAGGCCGTCCTCGGTCAGTGCCGTGATGCGCCGGGTCAGCGGGTTGCGGTGGTTGAGGACGAGCTGCGGCCGGTCGGCCTCGACGGCGTCGTCCAGCGCGCCCAGCACGTCCGACCACAGGTCGTCGGCCAGCTCCCTGGCCTGCGACAGCTCCTGCCGGTGCTGCGCGGCGCGGCTGGTCAGGTACAGCGCGGGCAGCGACGCGGGGTCGAAGTCGCGGATCACCACCTCGCAGCCCAGCCGCTCCAGGGCGCGCTGCGCCGCCGCCAGGAACGGGCGCAGCGCCAGTTCGGCCGCCGGGTCCACCACGCCGAAGTGGGTGGCCAGCTCGGCCGGTTCCAGGCGGCGCAGCGCCGCGTCCGGGTCGATGTCCGGCAGCCGCTCGATGATCTCGACGTCGTGCACGTAGCCGCCGTTGACCAGCCCCACGCCCTGCGCGCCCGCCACCGCCGACAGCCGGCGGAACTCCTCCACGCTGCCGGTGTAGCGCAGCTCGGCGTGCCGCCTGCGGAACTCGGCCAGCGTCATGGGGCCCGCGGAGGTCTCGAACTCCAGCCAGTGGTCGACGATCCGCAGCATGTCGTCGTCGTGCAGCGCCATCGCCTTGACGCCCAGCCCGTGCAGCCGCAGGAAGCCGCGCAGCCGCGCCGGGTCGGTCTCGGCCAGCCGCACCAGCCACTGCCGCAGCCGCTCGCCCAGCGCCCGCCGGGCCGACTCCAGCAGCTCGTCCTCGTACAGCGCCTCCCGGCTCGCGGTGGGGCGCAGCTCGCCGGCGTCCACCACGCAGCGGACGAAGAACGCCCAGTCCGGCAGCAGCCCCTCGACGTTCTCGGCCAGCAGCATCCGCTTCAGGTACACCCGGTGCGCGCCCCGGGCGGTCGGCGACACCGCGTGCGGCAGCACGAACGCCACACCGGTCAGCCCGGCCTCCGGCACGTCCAGGTCGATCACGTCGAACGGCTCGAAGCCGAACAGGTCGCGGCAGTAGGCGTCCAGCGCGCGCCGGCGCCGCGCCGGATCCGGGTGCGCCGCCTGCCAGGGCGCGCCGTCGCCGGTGATCCGCTCGCCGTCGACCGTCACGGTGACCGGCAGCAGCGCCCCGTACGTGCGGGCCAGCTCGGCCACCACCCGCGGCTTGAGCAGTTCGGCGGTTCCGGGGCGGGGCCGCAGCGTCACGGTCGTGCCCGGCTCGTCCCGGTCGCCCGGCTCGACGCGGTACCGGCCGTCGGCCAGGCCCGTCCACCGCACCGCCGCCGCGTCGGGCGCCGCCGCCGACCGGGTCTCCACCTCGATCTCGTCGGCCACCAGGAACGCCGACAGCAGCCCGATGCCGAACTGCCCGAGGAAGTCGTGGCGCGCGAAGCCCAGCTCGTCCCGTTTGGACGACCGCCCGATCGTGGCCAGCAGCCGGTGCACCTCGTCCTCGGTCAGCCCGACGCCGTCGTCGTGCACGCGCAGCCGCCCGCCGCCGGTCTCGATCCGCACCGTGCCGCCCGCGCCGCCCCGCGCCGTGATCGCGTCCACCGCGTTCTGCAGCAGCTCCCGCAGGTAGACGCGGGGGCTGGAGTAGAGGTGGCGGCTGAGCAGGTCGACCACGCCCCGAAGATCTACTTGAAAAGCCTGCTCCACCCCGTATGTCCTCCCGCCCCTCGGCCGTCCCGCCGCTCGGCCGCCATCGCCGTCCAATGGCTGATCAGCCACCTTAGCGGTAGGAAAGCACCGTCCTCCGACATTTCCCACCGGCGTTCGCGCAGCGGAAAGGGCCCCGGACCGCGGGGTCCGGGGCCCGGGGGGCCTGCCGCGGCCGGTGCGGGCCGCGCCGGTTCAGGTCGTGCCGTTCAGGCCGTGTCGCTTCGAGCCGGGGTCAGACCAGGCCGAGCTTGCGCACGGCGTCCCGCTCCTCCGCCAGCTCGTTGACCGAGGCGTCGATGCGGGCCCGGGAGAAGTCGTCGATCTCCAGCCCCTGGACGATCTCCCAGCGGCCGTCCTTGCAGGTCACCGGGAACGACGAGATCAGCCCCTCGGGCACCCCGTAGGAGCCGTCCGACGGCACGGCCATGGACGTCCAGTCGCCCTCCGCCGTGCCGTTCACCCACGTGTACACGTGGTCGATGGCCGCGCTGGCCGCGGACGCGGCGCTGGACGCCCCGCGCGCCTCGATGATCGCCGCGCCGCGCTTGGCGACCGTCGGGATGAAGTCGTTCTCCAGCCACTCGCGGTCGTTGACCGTCTCGAACGCGTTCTTGCCGCCGATCTCGGCGTGGAAGACGTCCGGGTACTGGGTGGCCGAGTGGTTGCCCCAGATCGTCATCTTCTTGATGTCGGCGACGGACACGCCCGCCTTCTTGGCCAGCTGCGCCAGCGCGCGGTTGTGGTCGAGGCGGGTCATCGCGGTGAACCGCTCGGCGGGCACGTCCGGGGCGTTCTGCTGGGCGATCAGCGCGTTGGTGTTGGCCGGGTTGCCGACGACCAGCACCTTGATGTCGTCGGCGGCGCCGGCGTTGATGGCCTGGCCCTGCGGCTTGAAGATGCCGCCGTTGGCCTCCAGCAGGTCGCCGCGCTCCATGCCCTTGGTCCGCGGCCGCGCCCCGACCAGCAGCGCGACGTTGGCGCCGTCGAACGCGGGGGTCGGGTCGTCGAAGATGTCGATGCCGGTCAGCAGCGGGAAGGCGGCGTCCTCCAGCTCCATGGCGGTGCCCTCGGCCGCCTTGACCGCCTGCGGGATCTCCAGCAGCCGCAGGCGTACCGGGACGTCCGCGCCGAGCAGCTGCCCCGACGCGATGCGGAACAGCAGCGCGTAGCCGATCTGGCCCGCGGCGCCGGTGACGGTGACATTGACTGGGGTGCGAGTCATGCGTTCATCTCCTGCTGTGACCTGACGGGGCCGGTCGGCCTCCGGTGGTTTACCGGCGCGGACGCCCCGGGGCGGGCCGCCGCGCGGTTTGTCTCGTTGTCGAGATACCGCCCGCCAGGCTATCGCGCGCCCCCGCGGCGCTTCCCGCCAGGTGTGCCGGCCGTGTACCCCGCAGCGGCGCGCCTACGCCCGCACGAACCGGAGCCGGAAAAGCCGGAGGCCGCCCCGGGTTCGCCGGGGCGGCCTCCGCGACGCCGCGAGGGGTCACCTCACTTGGCGACCTTCTTCTGCAGGTTGACGTCCAGGGCCTCCAGGAACTCCTGCGTGGTGAGCCAGCTGTCGTTGCCGACCAGCAGGGCGAGGTCCTTGGTCATCTGGCCGTTCTCGACGGTCTCGATGCAGACCTCCTCCAGCGCGCGGGCGAACCCGATGACCTCGGGCTGGTTGTCCAGCTTGCCGCGGTGGGCCAGACCCCGCGTCCAGGCGAAGATGGACGCGATCGGGTTGGTGGAGGTCGGCTTGCCCTGCTGGTGCTGCCGGTAGTGCCGGGTGACGGTGCCGTGCGCCGCCTCGGCCTCGACGGTGCGGCCGTCGGGGGTCATCAGCACGGAGGTCATCAGGCCGAGCGAGCCGAAGCCCTGCGCCACCACGTCGGACTGGACGTCGCCGTCGTAGTTCTTGCAGGCCCAGACGAAGCCGCCCTCCCACTTGAGGGCCTGGGCGACCATGTCGTCGATCAGCCGGTGCTCGTAGGTGAGGCCCTTGGCCTCGAACTCGGCCTTGAACTCGGTCTCGTAGATCTCGGCGAACAGGTCCTTGAACCGGCCGTCGTAGGCCTTGAGGATCGTGTTCTTGGTGGACATGTACAGCGGGTAGCCGCGGTCCAGCGCGTAGCGCATGGTCGCGCGGGCGAAGTCCCGGATCGAGTCGTCGAAGTTGTACATGCCCATGGCGACGCCGCCGCCGGGGAACTTGGCGACCTCCATCTCGATGGGCTCGCCGCCGTCCTCGGGGACGTAGGAGATCGTCACCGTGCCGGGGCCGGGGACGACGAAGTCGGAGGCGCGGTACTGGTCGCCGTGCGCGTGCCGGCCGATGATGATGGGCTTGGTCCACCCGGGGACAAGGCGCGGGATGTTGGACACCACGATCGGCTCGCGGAAGACCACGCCGCCCAGGATGTTGCGGATCGTCCCGTTGGGCGACCGCCACATCTTCTTGAGGCCGAACTCCTCGACGCGGGCCTCGTCCGGGGTGATGGTCGCGCACTTGACGCCGACGCCGTGCTCGCGGATGGCGTTGGCGGCGTCGACCGTCACCTGGTCGTCGGTGGCGTCCCGGTTCTCGATCCCGAGGTCGTAGTACTTCAGGTCGACGTCCAGGTAGGGCAGGATCAGCTGGTCCTTGATGAATTTCCAGATGATCCGCGTCATCTCGTCGCCGTCGAGTTCGACGACCGGGCCCGCTACTTTGATCTTGGGCATGCTGTTGCTGTCCCTCTTCCTACACCGGCCGGCAGTCCTTGTAAGGCTCAACTGGTTAGGCTAGCCGACCGCCCATACCGGTCTAGACCTGCCCCTTACCTCACACTTTCCATCACAAGGGGTGAACTGGGACGCCCTCGGCATCGCCCGCCGGGCGCCGGTGCGCGCCGCGCCGTTCGACGAACACGTACCGCAGCACGCGCAGCAGCCCGGCCAGCCCGACCAGCACGCCGAAGGCGGCGGCCACGGCCAGGCCCGCCTTGTTCATCGGCGGGATGCTGAGGGCCGCGAAGGCGGTCAGCTCGCCGAGGACGACCAGCGTCCAGCAGTCCAGCGAGCGGCTGCGCACCGCCAGCAGCCCGAGCTGGGACTCCGGCAGCAGCGCCCGGGCCAGCGCGCCGAACAGCAGCGCGGCGGCGATCAGCATCGAGCCCTTGCGGAAGTAGGCCATCGAGCACAGCACCAGCCCGCCGGCCACGCCGCACAGCACCAGCAGGTAGGGCAGCCGGCTCAGCCGCCCGACCCGCGCGCCGCCCGCTCCCGGGGCCCGCCTCCGCCGCCGGCCCAGCTCCGCGCTCATCACTCTCCCACCGACCTCACCTAAAGGTCTGGACACCCCAACCGTAGCGGTTGGAATTCCCGCCCGTGGCGCCCAACGGACCGTGTGGATGCCTTACGCATGTAACGTCTACAGCGAAAGCATTTTCCACCGCTTTGCGGGAGCGAGGTTGAAAATTGACAGCCGTTCGGGCGGGACACCTGGGGTTACACGAACGCAGTGGGACGCCGGACGCCTTGTGGCGTGGGTCCTACTCACCGGTAGGAGGGTGTGGCGCCAGCGGGTCCGGGTAACCCGGCAGACAGGGGTCGCTAACTAGCTGGGAGGACTGCCGTGGAGGGGCCGTTCATGCGGATCGAGGACAGCGGCCTGGTGATGCCGCTGCGCCCCGACGTCACGACGGTCGGGCGAGGGCGCGGAGTCGACATCCGCCTCGACGACCCGAGTGTGTCCCGATTGCACGCAGAGATCGTTCGGCGCGGCCCGTACGTCTATGTCGTCGACATGGGCCTGTCCCGCAACGGGACCAGGGTCAACGGCCGCCCGATCGCCCGCCGCGTACTGGAGGACGGCGACGTCGTGAGCTTCGGCACGGCGCGCTGCCGGATGGGGGGCATCCCCCGGGAGGAGGTCGATCCGGACGTCGAGCTGCGGCGCGCCGTGGCCCCCGAGCTCACCCGCCGGGAGGTCGACGTGCTGACCTCGCTGTGCCGGCCCGCCCTGTCGGACGAGGCGTTCGTCGCGCCCGCCACCGCCCGCGAGATCGCCGCCGACCTGGTGGTCACCGAGGCCGCGGTCAAGCAGCACCTGCTGCGCCTCTACCAGAAGTTCCGGATCCCCGAGGGCGCCAACCGGCGCACCCGCCTCGCCAACGAGGTCATCGCGATGGGGCTCGTCCGCCCGCTGCCGCCGGTGCACGTGCCGCAGCAGAACCGGACGCCGGTGGACGCCCGCACCGCGGAGGTCCGCCGCCCCGGGCACGCCCCCGGCCACCCGCCGGGCCGCATCGGCACGCCCGGCCGGCCCCCGGCGGGCGCGGCGGGGCGCCGGGCGAGCTGACCTGACGCACTGAGCTTGCGGCCGCCCCCACGGCAGCGCAATCGGGGAGCGGCGCGCAAGGTTCGCCCGTACGGGGCCATGCGCCGAGGGCCACGGCCCCGTACGGGCGAACCCCCGCCCACCTCAAGCCACAACACCGAGCCCCGGCCACGCGGGCACTCACCGGTCACGCTGGGAGCCCCCGGCCACATCAAGGCCCAGACGACCACACCGACGACAAGGCAACCACGCCAAAACGCCGGGGGCGCACTGCACACACAGAGCACCGCGCATCCAGCAGCAGCCGCATGTGCACCCACCACCACGCTGGTACCGCGCTGCCACACCGGCTCAGAGGGCCACGCCGAAGCCGAACGACCTCGTCGGCAGCCACCGGTCACACCAAACCCCAGACACCGGAGACAAGGCACCCACGCCGAAACACCGGGGAGCGCCGCGCGCACAGGGGCACCGCGCGTCCGGCGGCAGCCGCATATGCACCAACCGCCACACCGGTGCCGCACTGCCACACCGGCTCAGACGGCCACGCCGAAGCCGAACGACCTCGCCGGCAGCCACCGGTCACACCAAACCCCAGACACCGGAGACAAGGCACCCACGCCGAAACACCGGGGAGCGCCGCGCGCACAGGGGGCACCACGCGCTCAATCACAACCGTGTGTGCCCCCACCACCGCGCTGTGCCGCGCTGCCGCATCGGTTCAGGCGGTCACACCGGAACTGCGCGGTTCAGGCCGTCGCGGCTTCGGCGGCTTCGACGACGTTGGCCAGGAGCATGGCGCGCGTCATGGGGCCGACGCCGCCGGGGTTGGGGGCGACCCAGCCCGCCACCTCGTGGACGTCCGGGGCGACGTCGCCGGTCAGCTTGCCGTCCACCCGGGACACGCCCACGTCCAGCACGGCGGCGCCGGGCTTGACCATGTCCGCGGTGATCAGCCCCGGGACGCCGGCGGCGGCCACGACGATGTCGGCCTGGCGGGTGTGCGCGGCCAGGTCGCGGGTGGCGGTGTGGCAGGACGTCACGGTGGCGTTCTCGGAGCGGCGGGTGAGCAGCAGGCCGAGCGAGCGGCCGACGGTCAGGCCGCGGCCGACGACGGTGACCTCGGCGCCGCGCAGCGGGACGTCGTAGCGGCGCAGCAGCTCCACGATGCCCTTGGGGGTGCACGGCAGCGGGGCGGGCCGCATGAGGACGAGCCGCCCCAGGTTGACCGGGTGCAGGCCGTCGGCGTCCTTGGCCGGGTCGATCAGCTCCAGCACGCGGTGCTCGTCCAGGCCCTTGGGCAGCGGCAGCTGGACGATGTAGCCGGTGCAGGCGGGGTCGGCGTTCAGCTCGGCGACGGCGCGTTCGACGTCCTCCTGCGAGGCGTCGGCGGGCAGGTCGCGGCGGATGCTCTCGATGCCCACCTCGGCGCAGTCGCGGTGCTTCATGTTGACGTAGGCGTGGCTGCCGGGGTCGTCGCCGACCAGCACGGTGCCGAGGCCCACGCGGACACCGCGTTCGCGCAGCGCGTCGACCCGCTTCTTCAGATCGGCCCTGATCTCCGCGGCCGTAACCTTGCCGTCCAGGATCCGTGCGGTCATATGCACCTCCGCGCTGTCGTGGCCGGGTCTTCCGTACGGACGGGCTCGTCGCGGGTTCCCCGGCTGCCGTCCCGTACACCCAGGCGCGCGGTGTCCGGATGTCGTTCGCTCCCCGGTGGTGACTCCACCTTGTCCGCGCCAGTCGCGTCCCCGCCATGCTATCGGCCGGGGCCGGGCCGCGGCGCGGGCGGATCAGTCCTCGTCGGGGCGGCCGTGCCAGGAGATCAGGCGGTCGGTGCCGTGCCAGCCGAGCTGGGCGGCCAGGATCGCGGCCAGGGCGGCGGCGACCAGGCCGATCAGCTGCCGCGCCTCCAGGAGCACGGACGTGGTCTGCACGACCATTCCCACCAGCACGGACACAACGGAGTCCATCGCGCCTCCAAGGGCTCAACGGTGATCGCCCGCCACGGACACGGGCCGGGCCACGGACGCGCCGGACGTCATCGGGGGTGCGGACGCGACCGACGGCGAGGCTACCAAGCCACCCGGGATGAAACCGCCCAGACCAGTACATACAGCCCGCCCACCGCGGACGCCGCCGGCCCGGTGCGGCGCACCGGGCCGGCGGACGCGGCGGCGTCAGTGGAAGAAGTGGCGCACGCCGGTGAAGTAGAGCGTGATGCCCGCGTCCTTGGCGGCGGCGATCACTTCCTCGTCGCGGATGGACCCGCCCGGCTCGACGATCGCCCGCACGCCCGCCTCGGCGAGCACCTGCAGGCCGTCGGGGAACGGGAAGTAGGCGTCGGACGCGCCGACCGCCGAGGCGGCCCGGTCGCCCGCCCGCGACACCGCCAGCCGCGCCGAGTCGACCCGGTTGACCTGGCCCATGCCGACGCCGACGGTGGCGCCGCCGGCGGCCAGCAGGATCGCGTTGGACTTGACCGAGCGGCACGCCTTCCACGCGAACGCCAGGTCGCGCAGCGTGGCCTCGTCGGCGGGGGCGCCGGTCTTCAGCTCCCAGTTCGCCGGGTCGTCGCCGGGGGCGTCCACCTTGTCGACGCTCTGCAGCAGCACGCCGCCGTCGATGCGCCGGTACTCCTCGGCGCTCGCCGGCCCCTCGGGGCAGCGCAGCAGCCGGATGTTCTTCTTGCGGGTGAGGATCTCCAGGGCGTCCTCGTCGAACCCCGGCGCCACGACGACCTCGGTGAACACGTCGGCGACCTGCTCGGCCATCGCCGCGGTCACCGGGCGGTTGACCGCGATGACGCCGCCGTAGGCCGACACCGGGTCGCAGGCGTGCGCCTTGCGGTGCGCCTCGGCCACGTCCGCGCCGACCGCGATGCCGCACGGGTTGGCGTGCTTGATGATCGCCACGGCGGGCTCGGCGAAGTCGTAGGCGGCGCGGCGGGCGGCGTCGGCGTCGACGTAGTTGTTGTACGACATCTCCTTGCCGTGCAGCTGCTCGGCGCCCGCCAGCCCCGCCGGGCCGCCCTGCGCCGTGTAGAGCGCGGCGCGCTGGTGCGGGTTCTCCCCGTACCGCAGGACGGCCTTGCGCTCCCAGGCGGCGCCGAGGAAGTCCGGCCAGCCCGACTCGGCGGCGTCGGCGTCGGCCGCGTACGGGCCGGCGAACCAGGACGCGACCGCCACGTCGTAGGCGGCGGTGTGCGCGAACGCGCGCGCGGCCAGGCGGCGCCGCTGCTCCAGCGTGAAGCCGCCCGCCGCCACGGCCTCCAGCACCTGGCCGTAGTCGGCCGGGTCGACGACGACGGCGACGCTGGCGTGGTTCTTGGCGGCGGCGCGCACCATCGTGGGGCCGCCGATGTCGATCTGCTCGACGCACTCGTCCGGCTTGGCGCCCGACGCCACGGTGGCGGCGAACGGGTACAGGTTCACCACGGCCAGGTCGAACGGCTCGACGCTCAGGTCCTCCAGCTGCTGGACGTGGTCGTCCTTGCGGCGGTCGGCCAGCAGCCCGGCGTGCACCTTGGGGTGCAGGGTCTTGACCCGCCCGTCCAGGCACTCGGGGAACCCGGTGAGCTTCTCGACCTTCATGACGGGCACCCCGGCGGCGGCGATCCGCCCGGCCGTGGAGCCGGTGGAGACGATCTCCACCCCGGCCTCGTGCAGGCCGCGGGCCAGCTCCTCCAGCCCCGTCTTGTCGTACACGCTGATCAGCGCGCGCTTAATCGTCACCCGACTCACCGGCCGAGCTCCCCTCATCGTCTCCGTCTACGGACGTGTCGCAGGTCCTGCACTTCATGGAGACCCGTCTGCCCCGCTGGGTCCAGCCGTCGCGGGCCAGGCGGCCCACGACCTCGACCAGCAGCCGCCGCTCCACCTGCTTGATGCGCTCGTGCAGGGTCTCCTCGTCGTCATGCCAGCCGACCCGGACGGCCTCCTGGGCGATGACGGGTCCGGTGTCCACGCCTTCGTCGACGAAGTGAACGGTACAGCCCGTCACCTTCACCCCGTAGTCCAGGGCTTGGCGGACGGCGTGCGCCCCGGGGAAGGCGGGCAGCAGCGCGGGATGGGTGTTGATGGTGCGGCCCCCGAACCGCTCCAGGAAGCGGGGGCCGAAGATCTTCATGAACCCGGCGGAGACGACCAGGTCCGGCTTGTGCTCGGCGACGGCGTCGGCGAGGGCGGCGTCCCACTGCGCGCGGTCGGGGAAATCGGGCAGGCGGACGACGAACGTCGGCAGCCCGGCGCGTTCGGCGCGCGCCACGCCGCCGGTGCCGTCGCGGTCTGCGCCCACGGCCACCACCTGCGCACCGTAGGCTGGATCCGAGCACGCGTCGAGCAGCGCCTGCAGGTTGGTCCCCGCACCGGAGACGAGGACGACGAGCCGGGCGGACACCATGACTCCCTGGTGGACGTTGGGGTTGACGGACCTGCGCGGCAGTGTCCGGGGCACTGACCGCCCAGCACGAAGCCTATCGGCCGTGCTCGGCAGGCCCCAAAGCGCATCGATCCCAGCGGCCAGGAGGAACGAACGTGAGTGAGCAGCCGGGCCAGGGCGACGGCGGCAACGTCCTTCGCCAGGACACCGGCCGGACCCCCGGCGACGACACTGCCCACGGTGGTCCAGCGGGCCCGCCGCCTCCGGGGCGCCCCCCGGTGAACGCGCCCGAGGAGCGCAACGGCTGGCGGGCCCTGTGGCTGGGCGTCGGCGCGCTGGTACTGGCGTGGCCCATGTTCCCGGTGGGCGTGGTGCTGGGCGTGGCGTCGCTCGTGGTGGGCGCCAAGGCCCAGCGGCGCGCGCGCCGGCGCAACGTTCTCGCTCCCGGCGCCACCCCCGGCATGGTGCTCGGCGCGGTGGGGCTGGCCATGGCCGCGGCGGCGGCCGCGATGGCGGTGGTGATCGGACCGGAGACGACCGGTTACAACAAGTGCATGCAGACGGCCAACACCAAGATCGACGAGGAGGCGTGCCGCGACCGGTACCTCCCGAAGATCGAGGAGAAGCTGCACCTCCCCGAGGGCAGCCTGTCCGGCGCCGTCCTCCCCTAGCGTCCTCCCGCTAGCGGTCCGGTTCGTCCTTCAGGACGTAGATGGCGCCGCCGCGGTTCTCGGTGCGTTCGCGCGGTTCGGGCCCGGCCGCGTCGTCGTGGGACGGCCGCCGCTCGTCCTCCTCGGGCTCCGGGGCTCTCGGCTCGGGCGCGTAGGGACCGGCGGCGGGCCGCTCGTGCCCCTCCCGGTGGCCGTCCCCGCCCCGCGGGGCCAGGTCGGGCAGCGGATCGGCGGTGCGCGGCCGGTTCCGCGGGGCGCGGCGCGGCGCGAGGACGGGTTCGGCCTCCTCGAATTCGAGCGGGTCGGCGGTGTAGGGCGACTGCGGCGGCGCCGGCGCGGCGGCGGGCCCCGGCGGCGCCTGCGGCGGCGCCGGCGCGGGCGGCTCCTCCGCCGTCTCCACCGCCTCCGGC